>CAYXCE010000079.1:0-6521 GCA_964463395.1 uncultured Pseudothermotoga sp. | reverse complement strand
GTTTCGGCATCCTCAAGGGCCGAACTGTCAGCGTAAGAACCGACTATCTCGTTGTTTAGAAAAACGAGTGTATCGTTTGCGTTCACATTCATGCCACGATTTCCAAAGAGTGTCGTATTCGGATACCAAAGCAACACAGTGTCCGTACGTTGATTGTTGCACCAGTTTGAAAGATCCTCCAACAGAGGATTTCTAACAGGACCTGCTTCAACTATGTTCAAAGATGCTCCACGTTTTGGGAGTGCTATAGGTGGACTACAAGAAACGATCAGTGTAAGGGCAACTATAGTCCCAGCGATCAAAAGGCTTTTCCAAGTTTTCGTTCTCACATCACCACCCCCATGGAGTTAAAATGAGGGGGCGCAGTTGCGCCTCCTCAGTATGTAAAACTGTAAACAAGCCTTGCGTTCTTTCTAACGGCGAAGATCGCTACGAAATCTCCCTTCTTGATCTTTCCCACCACTTCGTTCCAATCGCTCACGGACCTTATGGCGTACCTCTGCCCACTCACCGCGATTTGGTCGATCACATCACCAGGTTGCAAGCCGAGTGAACCTCTGTTTTGCCTGACGATCACACCGTTCACAGATGCTGGAATAGAGTGAGTTTCCCTATCGGACGGTGTTATTTCGTCTACCACGAGACCTGCGAATTCCTTAGCTGTAACAACTGTTCGTGCTTGTTCATCGGTGGAAGCACCGAGTGTGACAATGAACTTCATTTCTCTACCATTTCTGTTCACAACGATCTCCACAACATCTCCAGGCACACGGCTGTGTATGAGTGAAACGAGTTCCGCATCACTGTTCACATCAACGCCGTCGAATTTGATGACCACATCGTTTTCTTTCAAACCTGCCATGTCCGCAGGAGAACCCTCCAAAACTTGCACGATCAAAGCTCCCTTGCTCACTTTCAGTCCGAGTGCCTTGGCGAGCTCGTTCGTAACGGTGGTCACCCTGACTCCAAGGAAGGCTTTTTGGGCCTTGCCGGTTTGAACGAGTTGATCGACGAACCGCTTCACCGTGTTGATGGGTATGGCAAAGCCAAGGTTCACCGCTTGCTGTGGGTTGATGATCGCTGTGTTGATCCCTATTACTTGACCATGTATGTTCAGTAAAGGTCCTCCGCTGTTGCCTGGATTGATCGCAGCATCGGTTTGAATCAGGTTGGTGTAATAACCGGATCCGTCGGGTTTTGGGATTCTTCTTCCAGTGGCACTCACAACGCCTATGGTAACTGTGTGTTGGAAACCAAGTGGATTACCGATTGCGATCGCCCATTCACCTATCTTGACTTCGTCTGAATCTCCAAACTCGAGCACCGGTAAGTCCTTTTCAACGTTGATCTTGATGACAGCGATGTCCAATTCCGTATCTCCTCCGATGTATTCAGCCTTGTAAGTAGAACCGTCCAAAAGTGTGACAGTGATCTCGGAAGCACCACTCACAACATGTTCGTTGGTGAGTATGTAACCAACTTTGTCGAAGATGAAGCCAGAGCCGATACTCGTGGTGCGCTGTGTTCCACCGAACGGTGAATAACCGAACCAACGTCTGAAGAACTCTTCTATGAAAGGATCAAAATACGGTGAACGAACGGTTTTCACCGCTTCAACCTTGACCACGGCTGGTGCACAAGCTTCAACTACTGCAACGATGGGACTTTGATAATCTGGGTTGAGCAATGAAAACGTTGAGACCACCATGATGAATACACTCAGAACTGTGAGAACTCTCTTCACAGCGAACACCTCCTCAAGTCAAGCTTTGGCTCCATCTTCTTTGACGACTATATTTTCACCCGTGTTCATTAGAAAGTGATTAAAAAATCCCTGAATAGCGTGTTCTATGGGTTCGAATTTCTCGAGTTTCATAAAAACTTCTCTGAATTTTCTTGCGTCTGAAAAACCGTGTGTGTATCCCGCCACGAACTGTCTCAGTTTGTAGAAAGACTCTTCCCCCTCTTGCTCTCTCAGTGTCCGTGTGTGGAAAAGAAACATGTCTCTGATCTCCTCAACACTCGGTCTTTTTCCATGTTTGAACTCAAAAAATATCCAGGGTTTTCTCAGCGCACCTCTTGCCACGATAGCGGCTTTTGCTTTTGAAACCTCAAGTGCTTTTTTGATATCTTCAACTGTGAAAAGATCTCCACTGATAACCACTGGTATATCCCATCTATCTAATTGCAGGTTCCAATCGGCCTTGCCTGAATACATTTGAACTGCGACTCTACCATGGACTTCCACTCCATCTGCGCCAGCTAGAATCAAAGTTTCCATGATTTTGTCGATCTCATTCTTTTCAAAACCGAGTCTAACTTTCACTGTCACGGGTTTCTCACACACGTCCTTCATGGCCATGACAACATCTTTGAGCTTGTTCAGATCTCTCAACAGAGCAGCACCAGCGTCCTTTTTGATCACTTTCTTCACGGGGCACGCAGCGTTAAAATCGATCCAGCTTCCGCGATGTTGAACTATCTTGGCGGCGAGGGCGAGTTTTTTTGGTTCAGATCCATAAAGCTGAATGGCCGTGTTTTCTTCATCAACTGAGGGCAACATCTTTTCAATGACGGCGAGTCCTAACAAAACACTCTCAGCACTCATCATTTCTGTGAAGAAAAACTGTGCGCCCCAAAGTCTGCATACAGCCCTAAAAGCTCTGTCCGTTATCCCAGCCATCGGTGCGAGGCCTACGATACCAGGGTAATTAAACTTTGCCATAGTAATCTACGACAGAGTCTTCTATCTGAGCGACGACCATACCTTTTATGCTTTTACCCTGTCGCACCCGCTTTCTTATCTCAGTTGCCGAAAGTTCGATCAGCGGGGCTTGAAGGAAGATGATCTCTTCGAAGAGCTCTTTCAGAACGGTTTTAGCCTTTTCGTGGTAAGGTTTTTCACAGTATCGTGGATAAACAACGAAATGACAAGAACTGAGCAGATCTTTGTATCTGTACCAGGTTTCGATGTAACCTAAAGCATCTTCACCGACGATGAAATAAGGTTTACACGAATGCTCACTTGCGAAGTGATTCACAGTGTAGAGGGAATAGGACACATCCCCCCTGACTTTTTCATAATCACTCACCAAAACGTTCTTCAAATCAAAAGTTTTCTGACACCAATCGAAGCGCAATTCGAAAGGTGCTATATCGTTCGATCTGTGTGGAGGTTTGTAAGTCGGTACTATGTAAAGTATTTGAAGTTGAAGAAGTTCCATGGCGTACTGGGCTACGATCAGATGACCCACGTGTGGTGGGCTGAAGGTACCTCCAAAGATACCTATTCTATTCATAATACTCGAAGTCGTAGTCTCCGATCCAAACGGTGTCGCCATCTTTTGCGCCTGCCTGTTTCAGTTTTTCAGACAAGCCGTTCTTTTCGAGCACTTCTAAAAACCGAGCCAATGCGTCTTTGTGTTGCAAAGAATATCTATTGAGCCAAGCTTCCACTTGTTCCCCTTTCACGACGAAACCTTCCTTCGTTTTGACTATATCGAAGTTGAATTTGAGTTCGAGTTTCGTCTTGACTGGTTTAGGCTTTTCAAAGAGAGGTGCTGGAGACATCTTCAATTTCAGCTTGCTTTCACCAACGTACTCTGCTATCTTGGTCTTCAAAACGTCTATGTTCTGTCTTGTGAGAGCAGACACTGCTATAGGGTCTTTTCCGGTGTGCTGTTTCAATCTTTCAAGCTTCTCATTCAGTTCTTTTTCGTTGAGTAGATCTATCTTGTTTGCAACCAAAATCTGAGGTTTTCTCAGTAGTTCGGGATTGTATTCCTTCAGTTCTCTCATTATGATATCGTAATCTTTCAAGAAATCTCTGCCCTCCACGCAGGCTATATCTATGACGTGTACCAAGACACTGCATCTTTCGATGTGCCTCAAAAATAGATTTCCAAGACCACTACCTTTGTGAGCGCCTTCGATCAACCCAGGAATGTCAGCAAGGACATATTCTATCTCGTTTCCAATGCGTACAACGCCGAGGTTTGGCACGAGTGTGGTGAAAGGATAGTCAGCGATCTTGGGTCTCGCATTACTCATGGCAGTGATGAGTGAGGATTTGCCAACGTTGGGAAAACCGATCAAACCTGCGTCGGCGAGCAGTTTCAATTCGAGTTCTATCCATCTTTCCTCACCTTTTTCACCAGATTCTGCGATCTTTGGGGCTCTCAGGGTGCTCGTTGCAAAGTGTGCATTGCCTCTCCCGCCCTTGCCTCCACGTGCGACACAAACCATCATGCCGTGCTTGTCGAGATCCGCTATGATTTCACCAGTCTGCGAGTCTTTCACCACAGTTCCGACCGGTACATCTATGATCAAATCTTCACCACTTTTACCGGCTTGTTTTTTACCCCTACCGTGTTGACCGTTTTCAGCGATGAACTTCTTCTGGTGTTTGAACCTGAGGAGCGTTGAAAGACCGGCATCGGCTCTCAAGATCACGAAGCCTCCGTCGCCTCCGTCACCGCCGTCTGGCCCTCCACGCGGTACATATTTCTCTCTACGAAAACTCACAGCGCCGTTCCCACCATCACCGGCTTTGACGTATATCCTCACCCGATCAACGAAATCTTCTTTCTCCATGATCATTCACCCTTTGATTTAGACTAACACAAGTTCAAAGGTATGAGGTAGAAAAAATAGAGATGTGATCTTCGTGTTAACCTCAAATCCTTAATGGTTCTTCAATTAAAATTTTCATTGATGATCGAGGTGAAGAGGAGGGTACATTCATGATGAAGCTTCTTTTCTTTCTTGTGGTTCCTGCCACTATATTTCCGGCGTTGTCGCCTGATATTTCTCGTGATTTTCTTGAATCGATGATGGACGATAAATCAATAAGAACGGCACACGTGGGAATCTATTTCGTTGATTTAGAAAGCAAGGAGGTCATACTGTCTCACAACGAGCACAAACTGTTCATACCGGCTTCTGTCATGAAATTGTTCTCAACTCTGTTGGCTTGGGAAGTACTAGGGGAAAATTTCACGTATGAAACGAAGGTCTATATTCCCAAGGGATCTCAACCTCCATACGTGAAAGGAGATATTGTGATAAAAGGCAGTGGAGATCCTTCGTTGAACCACGCTGTGTTTGAGAAGTATTTGATCAAGTTCAAGGAGATCGGTTTTCAAATGGTCGAAGGTAGCTTGGTGATCGACAACACCACTTTTGACAAGGAAAGGTGGTCTACAAGGTGGCCGTGGGACCTGGACGATAATCCTCACGTCGACGCGCTGATCGTGCAAAACAGGGTCAGGGGTTTCAACCCGTACGATGAGAACGAAGTGGCGCTCTACGTTGGAGAGCTCGTGAAGGAAACATTGCAACGTTTTGGCGTACAAATCGACGGTGTGAAAGTTGGAAAGTTTGAGCCAGAATCTTTTGAGGAATTCATGACTATACGTTCGCAACCTCTGAGGGAATTGATACGTGTCACAAACAAAGTCAGTCACAATTCGTATGCCGAGCAGATATTCAGAACGGTTGGCCTACAGCTCTTCGGGTTTGGCAGCAACACGAATGCTGTAAAAGCGTTGAATCAGTTCGTGAATAAAATTGTCGGAGAAGATTACCCACGCAACTTTGCGGATGGTTGCGGCCTTTCGATGTACAACCTCGTCAGTCCGTACATGACAGTGAAATTGCTCGAGTATGCTTATGAAAAGCATGGTGGTTTGAATGGATTCATATCTACACTCTCCGTAGCTGGAAAAGACGGTACCTTGGCGAGAAGATTGGTAGGTTATCAAGTTTATGGTAAAACGGGTACGCTGGCGTACTGCGCTTCTCTGGCGGGAGTTGCCATCACTAAATCTGCTAAAAAAGTGGCTTTTGCGATATTCGTGAACAACTATTCTGGGCAGTATCCCAGAGACCAGATAGATTCCATCGTGAAGTGGGTGTGTGATAATCATTGATCTTTGATCAAATATCGGGCTGCTCTGATCAAAGCATCAAAATTCACTACGGTTGATATTATTTTCGTAAAGTGAGCAGAATATCCAGGTATATCTGTTCAGACGTTTTCGAATTTCTTCGGATTTAGGAGAATGGTTTCTAATCGCTTCCAAGCTTCTGATAAAATGAGATTGTTGCGGATTCAAGCGTCCGTGGGAGGTGTTACCTTGAAAAGATTTTATCCCTTGTTCGTTTGTTGCTTGGTGTTAGTGATCGTCTCTTGCACTTTACCACGTGGGGAAACAGGATCTCTCGTCGTAAAGATTCTTGTTTCCAAAGTCATACCAGAGACCGAACCAAGTCGTGGTATCGTGATGCTGAGCAAAGGGGTAAGATCTCTCTCTCGCAGTTTCGAGTTTCCAGGTCAAAGTAGTATCAACTTTCAATCCATTGAGAAGGGTGTTTTGGACGTTTCGGTTGTATTGAAGGACGAACAAGACCACGTTCTGTATGTTGGGCAAGCACAAGTAGAAGTACTGCCTGGTGTGCAAAACGTGGTGAGCGTACCCATGATCTTGAATACAGCAGATCTGCAGATAGATATTTTCGTT
>CAYXCE010000078.1:0-6537 GCA_964463395.1 uncultured Pseudothermotoga sp. | reverse complement strand
TTTGCTCGCACCTTTTCCACCTGCTTGCGCAAAGTCTGCTCGACCTCCGCCACCACCACCGAGAAGATTCGCACCCGCTTTGGCTAGATCGTTTGCGGAGATCCTGTCTGTTAGATCTTTCGAAACTCTCACAATGAAGTTCACCTTATCATCTTGGACGGAGAAGATAACCACGACAGTTCGATCTTGACCAGAGATCACAACGTCAGAGAGACTCCTCATTGTTGAAGGATCAATATCGTTGAGAATAGCTGTCTTGAAATTAATGTTAACCACCTTTTCAGGCGGTAACTGCTTGATTTGCAATGTCAAAATTTTCATCCTCATTTGTTCGAATTTCTCTTTTAGTTGTTCTTTTTCTTCGAGTAAACTCTTTACCCTCTCTGGTGCTTCATCCAATGAGGATTGGATCAACTTTGCTACTTGCTGAAGCATTTCTTCAAGTTTTCTCACGTACCCGAGTGTATTCAAACCTGTTATAGCTTCAATTCTACGAACACCAGCCGAAACGGCGCCCTCTGAAATTATCTTGAAAAGACCTATATTGCTCGTGTTGGAAACATGGGTTCCACCGCACAGTTCTTCACTAAAATTCGGTACTTTCACCACTCTCACAGTATCACCATACTTTTCCCCGAACAAAGCTATAGCGCCTTCCTCAACGGCTTCCCTGTAGGTTTTCTCCTCAACCTTCACCGGTAGAGCTTCGAGGATCACTTTGTTCACCAGGTCTTCAATTTTTCTAAGCTGTTCCTTAGTCAAAGCCTCATAGTGGGTGAAATCGAATCTGAGCCTGTCGGGGGCGACTAGCGAACCAAATTGTCTGACATGATCGCCGAGTATTTTTCTCAATGCAGCATGGAGTAGATGTGTTGCCGTATGATTTCTGGCTGTGGCTTTTCTTCGTTCTTCGTCAACGATCAATTTCACTCTTTGGCCAACTCGAAGCGTGCCTTTTTCCACTTTCGCTACGTGAGCTATGATACCTTCAATTGGGATGAACACACGCTCGACGGATGCTTCTCCGTAGTCCCAAATGATACGGCCTGTATCACTTACTTGACCACCACGCTCAGCATAAAAGGGAGTTTCTGCGGTTACAAATTCAACACTATCTCCGGATACTGCAAAATCAGTCTTTTCTCCCTTACGAAGCATCAAAATGACGGACTCATGCTCGAGAGTTTGGTACCCGACAAAATTTGTTCTATGAGTCTTCGCAAGTTCCTCATAGTCTCTCATAGTTTTCGTGTACTCAACGTCGAATTTGGTGCCTCTTGATTTTTCTCTCTGTTGCTGCATGTATTTTTCGAAACCATCAAGATCTACTTTCAGACCTTTCTCTTTCGCAACATCAACAACTATGTCCGGAGGAAATCCATAAGTATCGTACAATCTGAACAGATGTTCACCACTAATGAATTCCTTGGAATTCTCTATGATTTCATTCAACATTTGAATGCCTTGAGTAATCGTGTTGAAGAACCTTTCTTCTTCAGCTCTGGTGACTTCTTTGATGATGTTTCTCTTTCTTTCTATCTCAGGATAGATCTTGTTCATTCTCTCGATGACTGCGTCACATACTTCATGTAAGAATGGTTCGCTCGCTCCCAGCAGGACACCGTGCCGTACCGCTCTGCGAAGTATCCTTCGAAGCACATATCCCCTCTCCTCGTTCGATGGAAATACACCGTCTGCTATAAGGAAAGTGACCGCTCTCGCATGATCTGCAATGACGCGCAAGGACACATCTATACTCTCATCTTTTCCATACTTGACCCTGAACAATTCTTCTTCTACCTCAATGATGGGTTTAAACAGATCTGTTTCAAAATTGCTCTTCACGTTCTGCACAACTGCCGATATTCTCTCTAAACCGGCACCAGTATCAATGTTCTTTCTTGGTAAAGGGTGAAGTTCACCTTTCTCGTCTTGATAGAATTCAGTGAAAACGAGATTCCAGATCTCCAGAAATCTCTTGTCACTGTTCGCGGGTGTACATTCAACGTTTTGTGGGCAATCGTCCAAGACACCAAGGTCGTAATGTATTTCTGAACATGGGCCACACGGTCCTGTCGGTCCGGCAGGACCCCAAAAATTGGTATCCCTGCCCATACGGATGATTTTTCTTTCTGGAACACCGACTAAATCCCGCCATATCTTGAAAGCTTCATCATCTTCTTTGTACACAGTGACCCAAAGTTTGTTTTCATCCAGTTTGAGAACCTGTGTGACAAATTCCCAAGCCCAGAGTATGGCTTCCTTCTTGAAGTAATCTCCGAAAGAGAAATTACCTAGCATCTCAAAAAAAGTATGGTGCCGCGGCGTTCGGCCAACGTTCTCTATGTCGTTTGTTCTGAGACACTTTTGGCATGTTGCCACACGTGTGTAGACTGGCTCGACCTTACCCCAAAAAATAGGTTTGTATGGAACCATACCAGCCACCGTGAATAGAAGTTGTGGATCGTCCGGTATGAGCGATGCACTTGGTAATACTTTGTGTCCCTTCTTTTCAAAGAAATTCAGAAAACTCAATCTGATCTCATCGGAAGTCAAGATTCTATCACCTCACAGAACACCGATTGACAAAAGATAATAGGTAACAGGTGTGACAAAGAGAAGACCATCTATTCGATCGAGCATACCTCCGTGGCCGGGTAGCACATTACCTGTATCCTTGACTTTAAAATAACGTTTCAAAGCAGACTCAAACAAGTCGCCAAAGGTGTCGAATACAGTGACGATCACAGAGAAAATCACGAGGGAAGAGAAGGGCATCACCCTTGCCTTAAAAATGGTACCGAAAATGAACTTGTACACGAACGAAAATACCATTGCGCCCAGAAAACCTCCGATCATACCTTCTAAACTCTTGTTCGGACTGAATTTTTTTGAGATCTTCGTCTTTCCCCAGCGTGTTCCTACAAAGTAAGCGCAAGTATCGTATGACCATACAGCTGTTAAGTTGAGCAGAGCGTTCGCTGCACCGAATTCGCGATAAATTGGGAAGAAGAATGAAAGGCAACCGGCTACATACACGAGAGAGAGGCTCGTTGCGACAACAGTTGGCCATACTGTCTCAACATTTTTTTGGGTCAAGACTGCAAGCACGTTGGTCAAAACGAAAGCCAAACTGAGAAACAACAACCCTTTCTGAGCCCCCGTAACACCATAGATGACCACGAATCCAACTGAGATGGCCACTCCATACTTCACGAAAGTCCTATCGCTCGATTCTTGAGCGATCATATTCAGAAGTTCATAGGAAGCAAGAAGCGCAACAGCGGCAACCAATCCTATAAGACTTTTGTAACTGATAAAACAGAGTACCACAAAAGGTGCAACAATGAGTGCAGTGACCAATCTTGTTTTCGTCTCAACGGTCACAGCCCCCCGAACCTCCTCTGACGCTTTTCGTAATCCTCGATGGCTTTGAGAAAATCCCGTTTCGTGAAATCTGGCCACAGTACTTTTGTAAAGTATAGTTCACTGTAGGCAATCTGCCAGAGCAGAAAATTGCTTATTCTCATTTCGCCGGAAGTTCTTATCACCAAATCTGGATCCGGTACATCTGGGAGATATAACCAGCTTCGTAGCTGTGCTTCGTCAATGTGCGTTATTCCTTGTTCGATAGCTTTATTGAACGCATCTGTGATTTCTCTTCTTCCACCGTAGTTCAAGGCCAAAATCGCATGAATTGTGTCGTTGCTTTTTGTCCTTTCTTCGCACTCCCGACAAAAATCAGCGATCGAACGTGGCAGTTCATCGATTACCCCAACAAATCTGAGCCTGACTCCACGTTCAAGAACTTTTTCCAACTTTTGTCTGAGGAGTTCTACAAGCAAAGAAAAAAGATATTCAACTTCTTCTCTCGGTCGTTTCCAGTTTTCTGTAGAAAAAGCATAAAGTGTGATGTACTTTATTCCAAGTTCTGCAGCCCATTCCACAACCCTTTCAGCTTTTAAGGCACCTCTCCGGTGCCCTTCTATTCTTGGCAAGCCACGTTTTTGTGCCCATCTACCATTGCCGTCCATTATGATACCAATGTGTACAGGCTTCAAATTTCCATGATCTCCTTTTCTTTCTTTTCGAACAACTTTTCTATTTCTTCTATCTTCTTATCAGTGAGATCTTGTATCTCTTTTTCCAGTCTCTTGGCATCATCTTCTGATATTTTCCCATCGTCTTCTATTTGCTTTAACTCTTTCAACACATCTCTCCTTATGTTTCTGATAGCAATTTTTCCTTGCTCCGCAATTTCTTTAGCTTTTTTGACCCATTTCTGTCTTTGTTCAGTGGTTGGGGTCGGAAAAACGAGTCTTATAACGTTACCGTCGTTGATGGGTGTTAAACCTATGTCTGAAGCGAAAATAGCCTTTTCGATTGATGAGAGTGTCGATTTATCCCACGGCTGTATGATGAGAGATCTTTCCTCCACCTTCACGGTTGCGAGTTGGTTTATCGGGGTAGGAGCACCATAATAATCAACTTTGATCTCCTCGAGTATCGCCGGACTCGCGCGCCCTGTCCTGATTCTTTTCAGCTCCTCAGCTATTTTTTCAATCGATTTGTTCATACGATCTTCAGCGCTCTTGACAATGGGATGCCGCATGCAATTCCCTCCTCACCTTGCGAGGTTCGCCTTCAAAAATTATACCATGCAGCTGAGGGGCTTCACTCGCGGGTATAGCTGATGAATATTTTTTCAAAGTTCACCATTTCTCTCTCTATACTTTCGATTTCAATGTTGTTCGATCTAAGAATATCGATCAATTCGTAAAGCTTTTGCGATGACGAAAGATTGACTTGTAGTTCAATTAGATTTCCGTTCTCGATCCAACCGTTGAAACCAAGAGCTCTGAGCCGTTGTTTGGACCCTTCATCGCACAGCAGTTTTAATCGATAAGCCCTCGCAGTGAAGATATCGATCAGTTTTTGTTTTTCTTCACACACCACTATTTTCCCTTTATTCATTATAGCGACACGATCCGCAACTGCCTCCACAAGGTTCATATCATGTGTGGAGAGCAGGATCGTTTTTCCGCGTTCTTTCAATGATCTCAAAATGGATCTGAACTCTACGGCAGAATGAACGTCCAAACCCAAAGTTGGTTCGTCCAGCAAAAGAACTTCGGTATCACAAGCTAGGCATACTGCAATGGCTGCTTTTTGTTGCATTCCTCTTGAAAGTGAATGTACCAACTGATTTGCCTGTTCCTCCAGGTTCAATGTTGATAGTATCTCATAGGCCTTAGATTTAGTCAGTTTCTTGCCGCGAATACCGGCGAAATACCTCATGTTCTCCAATACGCTCATTCGCCAATACAAATTTCTATTGCCCTCCAGAACTGCGCTGATCTGAGACAAAGCTTTCTGTCTTTCCCTAAAAATACTATGATCTTTTATCTTTATCTCCCCAGAGTCCGGTATGATCAAACCACATATGCTCTTAATTGTCGTTGTCTTGCCTGCACCGTTTGGACCAAGCAAGGCGAATATCTCTTTTGGCATGACATTGAAACTCACATTATTCACGGCTTTTATTTTCTCTTTGGATTTCCTTTTGGGGTAACTCTTGACAAGGTTGAATACCTCTATCATTATTATCACCTCAATATTGTGATAGACTTCCCATGATCATTGCACGCCTTTCGAAATATTTGAAAACGATAAAACCGATCGCAAGGTAGCCTAAAGCTGCACACCACAGTACCAGATGTGCTGTGGCCTCAAACTGGTAAAACTTCGTGTTGTTTATAGCCAGTGCTCGCATCATTGAGCTAGCTTGTGACATCGGAAGCAATCTATGCCAAAAAGAATTTGTTTCGAACATGGTGAAAGACAGAGAACCAAAAGTCACGATTTGAATGAAGGAGGAAATTCTTTTGAAAATCAGTGCGATTCCTCCAAGGACCATACCGATGCCGAGGGCTGATATAGTTCCTGCCGTTAGGAGATAAACCAACGTTGGTAAATCGAAACCTATCTTTCTGTTAGTTGTGAAAGCTGCAAAATACATGAGAGGGATAGCAAGTACAATGTTGAATAGGAAATCACAGACCATTCTGAAAAACATCTGATATTCGAAAGGAATCGGAGAAGTAAAAACTTGCTCCAGTGTTCCACGTTGTGCTTCTTCAATAATTCCCCAAGCTACTCCTTGAAAAGAAAAAATGAACATGATCCACATAAAATAACCAACAATGATACTATCCAAGGTCGATGATGAGTCCACTGTTGGGCCACCTACAGTTTTCACACCGAAAAAAAGCAGATAGAAAAATATTAGCAGCGTAGCTACGCCGGAAATAGAATTGAAATAGTATCGTCGAAACTCAACGAAACTTTTTTCAAGATTTGCGAGAAATGCTCTCAACATTTTTGAACCCCCTCTTCCAAATCTGAAAATATTTTAGCACTATTCTTATGTTTGTCAAGATACTATTCAAAAATTTTGCCTGATTCGGGGTTGAGGGGGTTCACGAAGATTGTCTCGTAGTTAGTGTAGAGGACCATACCTAGTGGTGAGCCTTTAGG
>CAYXCE010000077.1:1351-6555 GCA_964463395.1 uncultured Pseudothermotoga sp. | reverse complement strand
CTTGTCCTCTCCGTCACTTTCAAGCACCTACCCTATCTTTCCGGTTAAAAATTTTCTCGTCATCTCGTGACGAGGCTTCTTGGCGATAGTTGAAGTTTCACCGTGTTCCACCAAACGTCCTTCGTACAGGAAGAGCACATAGTCGCTGATCCTCAAAGCCTGTCCGACACTGTGCGTGACTATCACGACGGTGTAGTTCTCTGCGAGTTCTTCGAGAAGTCTCTCTATCTTCGTGGTTGCGATCGGATCCAAAGCGGAGGTTGGTTCATCCAGGAGTATCACCTCAGGTTCTATCACTATGGCCCTAGCTATGCAGAGTCTTTGCTGTTGACCCCCGGAGAGTTGAACTGCAGGTTTGTTCAGCTTGTCCTTCACTTCGTCCCACAGTGCAGCTCTAACGAGTGCCTCTTCAACTTTTTGACGCAGAACCTTTTTGTCCCTGATACCTTTGATTCTCAAGCCATAGGCAACGTTGTCGAAAACCGATAGTGGAAAAACGTTCGGCTTTTGAAAGACCATGGTGACCTTCCTTCTGTACTCGTTGACGTCTCCAACCTTGTAGATATCTTGACCATGGAAGAGTATACTTCCTTCCAATTTGAAATCCGGAATCATATCGTTCAACCTGTTGAGGCATCTCAAGAGTGTGCTCTTACCGCAACCAGAGGGCCCCATGATCGCGGTGATCTTACCCTTCTTTATTTCCACGCTGACGTTCTCCAAGACCATGTATGTTCCGTAGTACGCGTGAAGATTTCTTATCACAAAAACGTTTTCGTTTTCAGGCATGAGTTCTCCTCCTCAAGAATTGAACCAAGCTGTAGACGATTATCACGATGAGAGTCATCAAGCTCGCCATACCTTGGGCCATCCATCGAGATTCACCTCGCAGGTTCATAACGATAGCGTAAATGCTCGTCGGAAGAGTCATGATTGGATCGGAAAGCTTGGAGGGCAATTTTGTTGAATAGAACACGGCACCCGTTGCCAACAACGGCGCCGTTTCACTGAAGGCCCTACCCAAGGTGAGGATCAAAGTCGTCATGAGTCCGCTCCTGCTCGCTTTGAGAACCATCAGAGTCGATTGTAACTTGTTGGCTCCCAATGCCACTACACCTTCTCTCAGTTCTTTTGGAACTGAGCGAAGAAATTCCGCGGCACTGTTCATGAAAAAAGGTATCGCCATCGTTGATAAGGTTAGAGAAGCCGAGAGCAGAGACGTTCCGAACCTCAGAGCCACACAAAAGAAACTCAACCCGAACAGACCATAGACGATCGATGGAATACTGTTCATAGTGGCTGCCAAAGATTGGATCAAGATCGAAAGTCTTCTCGGCGCAAGTTCACTGATGAAGATGGCACCCATCAAACCAGCGGGGATGGTGACCAAAAAGACGAGACACATCAGAAGGATTGAACCCACGAGCATGGGAAATATTCCACCTTCACGCATCATGGACCTTGGATATTCAGTGAAAAAACCTGGCGAGAAGAAATAACGCGCCCCAGGAACGATGATCAAAAAAAGTACGATCACAAGACCCGTGAAGATCGTGTAGGTTATTATTCTGAACAACCAACGAACTGATTTCACCCTTTTACCCACCTCTCCAAGCGCCTCATGAGCCTGTTGCTCACCAAATTCAAAACAAGTGAGGCAGTTAAAAGCAAAAAACCGATGAAAAAAAGCGCACTGTAGTGCAAACTACCCACCGCCACCTCGTTTATTTCGCTGCCTAGGGCCACAGTCAGTGGTCGCACCGGACTGAAAAAAGTTCTCGGAAGCATGTTGGCTCCCCCTGAAACCATCAGGACTATCATCGTTTCTCCAAAGATCCTGTTGAAGACAGTCAGTGTCGCATTCACTATGCCAGGTGCGGCGTACCTCAATTCCAAGGGGATCAGTTTTGATTCGCTCGCACCGAGACTGAGCGCTCCCTCCAAAATTTCTCTCGGTACTTGTTCGAACGACTGGTAAGACAAGCTGATCATGATCGGTAGTGTGAGAACCGATAACATTATCGAAGCGTTGAGAAAGTTGAGAGGTGTCCAAATTTCGAATTTCAAAAACAAAGGCGCGAGCACAACGACACCGAAAAAGCCAAGGACAACCGATGGAACACCACTGATGAATTCAAGCACACTTAAGATCACTTCTTTTTCCCTCTTGCCAGCGAACCTGCGTAGGTAGACTGCGACTATCAACCCTATAGAGAAGACAACGAAACTCGTCCAGAGGGACAACAGTAACGAGTTCAACAACATCGTCCTTATCCCGAACTCTGGGTCGCTCCAAACTGGATACCAGTTCGGTGAGAACAGACCTAAACCAACTTCTCGAATAGCCTTCGTGGACTCCTTCGTTATGAAGAAAACTATCGCAAAAATGGCGGCCACCACGATCATGGCAGCCGCAGAAACGATGACAATGAAAATTTTTGAAAAGACTCTCATTATTTACTCAGTCCCGTACGCAGGTATGTAACCTGCCTCTTTCACCAATTTCTGACCCGCTGGAGAGAGAACGAACCTCAAATAGTCCGCGACGATACCCTTGTCGGGCCAATTGTTGTTGAAACGCTTCAGATCGATGAACATGAACAAAGGTCTGCTTATCGGATAGATCCCCGCAAGCACGTTCTCAACAGTCGGTGCGATACCGTTGACTTTCAAAGCTTTCACCCGTTTGGTCACATAGCCCATGCCCGTGTAACCTATAGCATAGGGGTTCACTGCCACACTCTCTATTTCAGCCTGGGAAGATTCAAGCATCTGCACTGCTGGGCTCAACTTCGCACCTTTGAGGACTTTCTCTACCCAAGTTTCGAAAGTTCCGGAGGCAGTGTTCCTCGAATAGACAACGATGGGTCTTTTTGGAAGCTTCGGATCGACTTGGTTCCATTCTGTGATCTCACCGGTATAGATCTTTCTCAACGTTTCAATACTGATGTCCTCGATGGGTAAACTTGGATGGACGATCACGGATAAACCATCGTAAGCGATGAGTATGGGTAAGAAATAGCGGCCAGTTTTGTGCATCTCATCGATTTCCTCCGCTTTGAGAAACCTACTCGAGTTGGCAATGTCCGTCGTTTCGTTGAACAGAGCCTTGATTCCCGTTGTAGATCCAGCGCCTTCGAGTGTCACAGTAACATTAGGATAAAGCTTTTTGAACGCTTCTACCCAAAGTTGCGCGATGGGATAAACCGTGTTCGAACCTTTGATGACCAGAGTTTGTGCTGTGATGACAACAGCAGTGAAACTCAGCAATACCAAGAACAATTTTTTCATCCAATCACCTCCAAGGAGTTTCTACACAACGAAGCTCTAAGTAGTGTGAAAAAATATAAAGGTTTTTTAACACATCGCTGGCATGATCACTCTGGGAGGGATGAGGTGGCGACGATACTCGTCGTGGAAGATGTGGAAGATGTGAGCGAAGTTGTGTGTAACTATTTGAAGTTGGATTCCCACGAGGTCAAAGCGGTTTCGAGTATTAAGGAAATGTACGATGAACTCGAGAAGAGATGTTTCGATGTGATAGTGTTGGATCTTCTCTTACTAGATGGTGATGCTATGAACGAGATACCTTCGATAAGACTCTACTGTCCGAACACTTTCATACTCGTACTGACCGCACTGAGAGAGGACAGGGACAAAATACTCGGTTTAGAAATGGGAGCGGACGATTATGTGACCAAACCTTTCAACCCAAGAGAGCTGGTAGCGAGAGTGAGGGCGATCTTGAGAAGGAGAGGAGAACCACAAAGAGAGTTGATTTACAAGGATATAAAGCTGAATCTCCAGCAGAGAACTCTGATCATCGGTGAAGATCTCGTACAGCTTTCACCGAAAGAATTCGATCTTCTCGCCGTTTTTCTTGAAAATCCAAAGAGAGTTTACACAAGGTATGAGCTGCTCGATCTCGTTTGGCGCGGAGAAGAGAAAAACGATCGTCTGATCGATGTCTATATAAGTTCTTTGAGAAAGAAGATAGGTAAAGAGAGGCTGGTGACGATAAGAGGTGTCGGTTACAAGCTGGTCTGAGATCGTCGAGAAGTTCAAACCCATACTTCTGGTCGAATCGGACAAGATCGTCTTCTATCCTTCAGAGGGCGAAGGTTCAATACAGCCACAAGCGCTGACAGATACCAAGACTTTCTTCGTCAGTGCTGTCTCACACGAACTTTTCACTCCTGTGACTGCGATCATCGGGTTGATCCAGATGGCCAAGGACGGTATTTACACACAAGAAGCCATTCAAAAAATAGAAAAACACGCTCTAAGAATGCAGAGGATCTTAGAGCAGCTCGTCGTACTATCGAAGGTTGAGAAAGAAGACTTTGTACCCGATTTGATCGAGTTGAATCTCGAAACGCTGATCAACGAAATCCTTGAAGAGTTCAAGGGACGAATTGAGGAAAAGAACTTGAAATTATCTTTGAATGCCAATGCGCTCATCAAAGCAGACAGAGAAGCTTTCAAAATAGCTCTGAGAAACCTCATTTCAAACGCCGTGAAATATTCACCGAAGGATGGAGAAGTGAAAATCCATTTAGAGAAAAATGTACTACTGATCGAAGATGAGGGCATTGGGATTCCAGAGTCGGAGCTCAAAAATGTGACGGCGAGGTTCTACAGGGCAAGCAACGTGAGGGCTGTGCCTGGATCGGGATTAGGATTGGCCATAGTCAAACACATACTCCGAAGGTTCAACGTGATCTGGGCTATTCACTCGAGACTGAACAAAGGAACAAAAATTTTCATAAAGATTGAACGCACCGATCAACCGAAATAGTTCTCCGCGGCGTGCACCGCTGCAACGGCTCCATCGGCGACAGCAGTGACGATTTGCCTAACATTTTTCTTCCTCACATCACCTATGGCATAGAGGCGCGGAATATTGGTCTCCATCCAATCGTTCGTGATGACATAACCGTTCTCATCGAGTTCAACTAAACCCTTAACCAAATCTGAATTCGGCGTTGAACCGATGGCGATAAAAACACCTTCGACAACGAGCTCACTGGTCTGGCTCGTCTTCACATTTTTGAGGACCACTCTCTCGAGCTTTTTATCTCCAACGAACCTTTCGACCACGGTGTCGAAAAAGAACTTTATGTTCTCTTTGGAAAACGCTTTATCCTGAAGGATCTTGACGGCCCTGAGTTTATCACGTCAGTGAATCACACTGACCGTTCGTG
>CAYXCE010000077.1:0-1341 GCA_964463395.1 uncultured Pseudothermotoga sp. | reverse complement strand
ATATATTGCATCATTGATCGCAGTGTCACCGCCTCCAATCACCGCTACATCCTTGTCTTTGAAAAAATAACCGTCACACGTGGCGCAGTAGGAAACACCCTTACCGATCAACTGAGATTCCCCGGGAACGTTCAATCGCTTGGGGTCTGTCCCCGTAGCCAACATGATCACGTTGGCTTCGATGATTCTGCCATCATCCAACAGGATTGCACGCGCATCTCCTTCCACGATGATTTTTTGTACAGATGCATTCAGAAATTCCGTTCCGAGAATTTCAGCGTGTTCTTTCATCCTTTTCGCGAGCTCTGAACCTTCTATGTTTGGAAAGCCCAGATAGTTATCGATATAAGTGGTGAGATTCAACTGACCTCCCTCGAGTGTTTTCTCGACGATGAGAACGCTCAGTCCAGCCCTGCGGGCGTAGACCGCAGCACCGAGTGCTGCGGGACCACCACCTACTATTAGCACATCGTATTTATCTCTCACATCTTGCAATCCCTTGAACTCGAACAACATCTCAGTTCTTCCTCACGGCTTTGAGTAACTCCTGAATGAAAGCGTTCTCTGGATAAGCACCCACGAACTCACGAACATCGTTTATTACCGTGTGGGGGACGGAAGAAACACCATACCTCATACTCAGTTCAGGAAATTCGTTCGCTTCGATCATCTCAGCAACAATGTTCCTGTTCAATAGAGCCGCACTGTGTGCCATCAGCACAGCCCTCGGACAATAAGGACAAGTCGGTGTCACGAAGACTCTTATTTTGACAGGAGATTCTATGGATTTGATCTGTGCGATTTGAGCTTCATTGAAAAACAACGGTTTGTTGTTGGATACGGCTATGATGTCTTGAATCAAACTTGAAAACTCGTGACCCGATGGTATTCCATAAAAACGAATACCCGTGTCCTGGTTGTTCACGTCCAGCAAAATTATGGCGGGCGTCATCTCCACCTTGTGAACTTTCACGAGTTCAGGCTCCTTCTTGACATGATGAACACTCAATTGGATTTTCCCGTCTATCGTGGAAAGTTCCTCAAGGACTTGACGGGTCACATCGCAATACTCGCACTCGCTGGGATCATCAACGAACACCATAACCTTTACAGGATTTTTCAGTTGCTCTTCGAACGTCTTCTTCAAATATTTTGCATCCTTTTCACTCAACAGAGGCATACTCTTTCCCTCCTAAGATTTCGCTTCCAAAATAATTCTACCAAAATAGTCGGAATTTATCCTTTTCGATCAAGTAAAAAAGAGGTAACACCAAGGAACAACAGAAACAGACCCATCTGGAACCCAAAATGCCGATGAATTTCAAAGCGATACATTTCGAG
>CAYXCE010000076.1:0-6660 GCA_964463395.1 uncultured Pseudothermotoga sp. | reverse complement strand
GAGGTGCTTTTGGAAATAGAGAAGCAACTGGGTAGGGTGAGGGAACAAAAATGGGGCCCAAGAACGATAGATTTGGACATCGCACTTTTCGGAAACTTAGTTTTGAGCACAGAGAAGTTGACGATACCCCATTACGATCTGATCAACAGACAGTTCGTCCTCAGACCGCTTCTGGACATAGCCGATCTCAAACACCCGATAGAAGGTGACTTGAAGGAATTCTTGAGAGAGGGTGGAGAATGTCAGTTGCTGATGAAGAATTGGTACGCGAATTGATGCAGATCGAATCGGAGCTCGACAAGGCTTTAGAACAGGAAAACTTCGAGCGCATGAACTTGCTTTTGGAACAGAGGGAGATTCTGCTGAAATCCCTTTCAAACATACCTGCAGAACTTGCAGAATCGATAATTCAAGCTGACAAGATCAGGCTCGATAAAATGAACACGTTGCTGGAAGATCTCAAAAATCAAGCACTACAAGCTAGAACTTCGCAGCAGGCTCTAAAAAGCTACTCCGTTCAACAACAAAAATCCAATTTCGACGAAAGAAAATAGAAAGCGGGGCTTGTGCCCCGCTTTCGTTCATGGATAGATGCCTCTCAACTTGACAGCCTTTGCGACTCTATCGATCGCCACGATGTAGGCTGCCGTTCTGAAGTCTGTGTTGTACTTTTCCTTAGTCTTCGCAACCTCCGCGAAGGCAGCTCTCATCATCTTGGTCAGCTTCGCTCTCACTTCATCGAGATCCCAGAAGAAGGATTGCAAGTCCTGCACCCATTCGAAATAAGACACGGTCACACCGCCCGCGTTGGCCAGGATGTCTGGTATGATCGTTACCCCTTTAGAGCGCAAAATCTTGTCCGCAGTTGGTGTGACAGGACCGTTCGCACCTTCCACGATGAGTTTGGCTTTGATCTTGTGAGCATTTTCCTCGGTGATCGAGTTTTCCAGAGCGGCTGGAATGAGTATATCGACATCAAGTTCGAAGAGTTCCTCATGCTTGATCTTCTGTGCTTTCGGATAGCCTTCGATGAGACCTTTGTTGCTGTCCCTGTAAGCGATAAGGTCATTGATGTCCAGCCCGTTCGGATCGTAATATGCTGCAGAAACATCGCTGACGGCCACGATCTTTGCGCCGAAGTCTTCTTGTAATATCTTCGCAGAGAACGAGCCAACGTTTCCAAAACCTTGAACTGCCACTTTCGCCTTGGAGATGTCTTTACCCAGCATCTTGAAGGCTTCTGCCGCCACTACCGCAACTCCTCTACCCGTCGCTTCGTTCCTTCCAACTGATCCGCCGAGTTCCACGGGCTTACCCGTCACAACGCCGAGCGCAGTGTAACCAACGTGCATACTGTAGGTGTCCAAATACCATGCCATGACCTGTGGGTTGGTGTTCACATCGGGTGCTGGGATGTCTTTGTGCGGACCGACGAACTGGGATATTTCGAAGAAGAACCTTCTGGAAAGTCTTTCGAGCTCGCCTTTGGACAACTTGCTTGGATCAACCTTGACTCCGCCCTTTCCACCGCCATAGGGCAGATTCAGCAGCGAACATTTCCACGTCATCCAGAACGCAAGCGTTTGGACCTCGTCCAAGGTCACGTTGGGATGGTACCTTATACCTCCCTTGGCTGGCCCGAGTGCCGTGTTGTGTTGACAACGATAGCCAACGAACATTTCTACTCTACCATCGTCCATCAACACTGGAAACTCTACGATTATGGTGCGCTGAGGCCTCTCAAGGAATTTTTGAATGTTGGGGTCCAGCTTCATGACTCCAGCTGCTTGTCTGAAGACCTCAAGCGCCTGTTCATAGAGTGATTTCTCCATTCGAAAACCTCCTCTCACGTAGGGTGAATAGGTCACAAGGATCGATTCGTGAATTAGTTCACAATTTCATTCTACCATCACTCTTTATAACATGAAAGTCTAGCAAAGGGTGGTTTTTGCCCTCATTCGAGTTTTTTTTACCAAAAAGCTCGTCACTCTTGCTCCATTCACACTCACACTCGAGTATGCGCGGGTATGCTCCTTCTGTTAAATCGTCTTTGCCAACTTGATCATATTGCATCCGATGTGCTAAGCTAATTTGACGGAGGTGATGTCATGAGGAAATTGCTGGTTTTGGTCTTGGCCTCGATAGCATTTTTAACCCTCGCGCAGCCAAAGTTGGTGATATGGTGCTCAGAAAAGCAAGTGGACATACTCCAGAGGCTCGGTGAGGAATTCAAGGCGAGATACGGGGTAGTAGTTGAAGTTCAGTATGTGAACTTTCCTGACATCAAACCGAAGTTCCTGACAGCGGCACCAGAGGGACAGGGAGCAGACATCATCGTTGGAGCACACGACTGGGTGGGAGAACTCGTTGCGAACGGATTGCTCGAGCCAATTCCAAGTTTTGCCGAACTGAACCAGTTCTTTGAGAGCGGTTTGGGCGCCTTTTCCTATGGAGGTAGACTCTACGGACTCCCGTACGCACTGGAAGCCATAGCGCTCATCTATAACAAAGATTACGTCCCAGCGGCTCCGAAAACTGTGGAAGAAATGATCAAGATAGCAAAACAAATCGACGCCGAGTTCGCTCGAGAAGTGAGGGGACTCGTCTTCCCGGTGACGACGTTCTATTACGCAGTCCCGTTCATCTTCGGTTACGGGGGATACGTTTTCAAAGACACGCCGACCGGACTCAACGTTAAAGACATCGGTCTCGCCAACGAAGGGGCCATCAAAGGTGCCAGGCTCATAAAACGCTTTGTGGATGAAAAGATCATCGATCCAGCCGACAACTACCAGATCATGGATTCGATGTTCAAAGAAGGTAAGGCAGCCATGATCATCAACGGCCCATGGGCCATAAAAGATTACAGAGACGCTGGTATAGATTACGGTGTCGCACTGATTCCTGACATGGAGCCTGGTTTGGTCGCCAAACCGTTCGTTGGTGTGCAAGGGTTCATGGTCAATTCTAAATCAGCGAACAAACTGCTCGCCCTGGAATTTTTGACCAACTTCATCGCCAAGAGGGATACCATGTACAGACTGTACTTGGCCGACCCAAGATTGCCCGCCAGAAAGGATGTGCTCGAACTTGTGAAAGACAATCCAGACGTTGTCGCTTTCACCCTGAGTGCCGGCAACGGTATACCCATGCCCAACGTACCTCAAATGGGTTTCGTGTGGGGCGCGATGGATGACGCTCTGAATTTGATCGTCAACGGCAAAGCCACACCAGAAGAAGCGATGAAAAACGCGGTAGAGAGAATCAAGGCTCAAATTCAGTGAACCTGACCCGGGGCTGTTCGCCCCGGGTTTTTTCGAGGTGAAGTGAGTGTACAAGCTCGGGAAGCTCCTGAAACTGTCTTTTGTTGGACTGCTGAACGTTTTCTTTTTCTGGATTGCGTTCTTTCTTTTTAACAACGCTTATTACGTCCTCGGCACATTGTTCATGATTTTGGTGATGCTTATAGACTTTTTCATCTTCAACCCGAAAGGCTATCCCTACAGGTACATCGCCCCCGCGTTGGTTCTACTCACGGTGCTCGTGATCTATCCCATCTACTTCACGATCAAGACGGCTTTCACTAACTATGGCACAGGGCATTACATGTCCAAAGAAGAAGCCATCGAGAGGCTCTTGTACGACCCGGTGTATACCTATCAAATTGAAGACAGTTCAGCCGAGTACAAGGTCTTTGTTGCCTACGATGGATTAACACCGATCTACGACGATTTTTTGATCCTTTTCAAAATCGATGGTCAACTACTGATTGGAGAAAAACCTTCACCCGTGAAGAGGAAAGGGAGAGACGTTCTTTTGAGCGAAGCTCAGCTCGTGCTCGTCGGGGGTTCACCTTACCAACTGGTGCCGCAGTCCGACGAGCTGGAACAGATCAGGATGGTGTTGTTGGAGGATAAAACTTATAGGGCTTTCTATTCACCGAACGAAGAATTTCTGAGGATCAACGCTCCAATTTTCAAGAGTCGTATCGGACAGATTCATCTCCACAAATCTGATTATGTTCATCCAAATGGCGACAAATACGCATTGAGGATAGATAGAGCTGGTGAATGGAGCTTCGTCAAGATAGAGAGATTGTACAGACTCGATCTGGTCCAAACGATCGAAAATGACAGACCAAAGATGAAAATAGCCGTGTTCAACAACAGAACGAACAAACCGTTGGTTGAAAAGGAAGGATCCTTCTACGATGTGAACGAGAAGGGCGAAGAGATATACCTCATAGGTTACATAGATTTCGTGGGATGGAAAAACTTTTTGAGAATCTTGAGAGATCCGAGGATAGCTGGGCCTTTTCTCAAGATTTTTGCCTGGACCTTCGTATGGGCGGTGTTGAGTGTCGTTGTATCCCTCGTGGTTGGCTTGCCATTTGCGCTCGTTTTGAATGATCCAAGGCTGAAGGGAAAAAATGTCTACAGAACTCTGCTCATCATCCCTTGGGCGATCCCTGTGTTCATATCGGCACTCGTTTGGAGGAACGGTCTTTTGAATGAGAGCTACGGAGTCATCAACAGATTCCTGTTGCCCGCTCTGGGTTTACCAGCGATCAGATGGATGAACGATCCTTTCTGGGCAAGATTTGGTGTTGTTTTAGTGAACGTATGGCTCACGTATCCTTACATGATGACCATATCCCTCGGCGCACTTCAGGGTATACCGTACGAGTTGTACGAGGCTGCGATGATCGATGGGGCAGGCAAAGTCAAACGCTTCTGGAACATCACGTTCCCATTGCTCATGACGGTGATCGCACCATTGCTCGTGAGCAGTTTCGCTTTCAGTTTCAACAACTTCACCATCATCTACTTGATCACAGGTGGAGGTCCTCCCATACCAGGTTCCACCACACCCACGGGGTACACAGACATCCTCATCTCCTACGTGTACAAACTCGCTTTCCAGGCTGGTACGGGACAGGATTTCGGCTTGGCAGCGGCCATATCGATTTTGATCTTCTTCCTCGTGGGCGGTATCAGCTATGTTAACTTCAAATTCTCCGGTGTCTTCGAAGAGGTGGGAAGATGAAGCTTCACGTGCACTCGATTTTGATCTTCTTGATCGTGATCATCCTCTTTCCAACCGTGTGGGTAGTGATGACTTCGCTGAGAAGGGACGAAGCTGCGTTCTCGACAGACCTTTTCTCGAGCAGGATCACCTTTCAGAATTATATAGATCTTTTGTTTCCTGAACAGAACATACCCATACTCATCAAGGAACTTCAGAATCTCATCGCGCGTGTGAAACCTTACGATAGAATGAATCTCGAACAGAGTCAGAGAAAAGCGACCGAATTACTGAAGAGGTTGAGAAGGTACATCGGAGAATCGAACAAGCGAAACGAACTGGTGAAAATTTCTTACGATCAGATCGTGAAAATCACTGGTGAAAAATCGGATTTCATTAGAGAGAGCACTCTTGGCGATTTGCGCCAAATTGCTGAGAACGTCGAGAAAACTTTGGGGGAGCTGAGGTTAAACCAGGACGATTTGGCTTTCGTGTTGTACGAGACGTTATCTAAAGAAAGGTTCAACTCAGATTTGGAACGATCTCTCCGTCCTGTGGTGGAAAGAATGCTCAATTTCGACGTTGGGAACGAAGTGTCCTACACACTAGCCTTGGAACAATTGAAATCGACCTACGAAAAACTGGGCGGACCCTTGATGGAAGAGCTGAGATCTGTCTCCTCACAATCCTCTTCCCTCAATAGAGAAATAGAAGATATTACGAAAATTTTACAACCTTTGGAGAGAACCATCATCGAAGCCCAACTTCTGTTGAAAAAAGACATGCTCAGTGAACTTCACTCTATAAGCGATGCGGTACTCGCTTTAGTGAAGATGAAGGATTCCTTGGCGCAAACATCGATGGTGAGCGTTTTTCCTGTTGATGATACCGTTTTCTTGCAGAGTACAGAGGCTTTGAGTTTCAAATTGAGAGACATTGCTGGATCGATCGAAAACTTCGGTGATCTTTCCGATCTGTACAATGCCGTTGTGGATTTATCTGAAAAACTTGCTCGTCTCACCCAGGTGGACAAGCGGTATAGAACTCTCAAGGCTTACGGTGACATGGTGAGAACATATTCGGAGATCAAACCGAGGATCGAACGAGTGTGTGACGATCTCCAATCAACTCTCGAGCGATATCTGGACGGTGTCTCGAAGTTGACCGATCTGAACAGATCTCTGACCGAGAAGAAAGACCAGTTGAAACGGTTGAGTCAGAGGTTGGATGAACTACAACAAAAAAGAACTTCCCTCGAGGAAAAGCTGAAAGAGGAGAGAACGTGGCTGCAACTTTACCTTTTCCAAAACGAATTGAAAACGAGGATCTCCTCTGTCGAGACTATCAAATCTTTATCGAGGACTGATCTTCTGAGATATTCTGCCGTTTTGACTTGGCTCAGAAATTTCGCCAACTCCTACGAACCTGCGGATAGAGTCAAGGAAAATGTACGAAAAGCTATCAACAATTTGAGGTGGATCGAAGAATACAGAACGTTCACCACACGGTTCGAAAATTATTCTAAGAATTATGATCAAACGATGAAAGAATTTGATCAAACACTGAGTGATTTTGAAAAAATCCACGATAAGCTCCTGGTTTTATCCCACAGCGGGACTTTTGTCACCTCAGAGC
>CAYXCE010000075.1:3030-6728 GCA_964463395.1 uncultured Pseudothermotoga sp. | reverse complement strand
ATCGAGACTCTATCAACGTGTTTCGACAGCTCTGCCGCCAACCTCTCGGGGTTCATGGGCAGAATCGGGCCAACGAAAACGGACACATCCAGACCAGCTTTTTTCAGCTCTGCGAGCGCCCATAATCTTTCCTCTATGGGGCTCGCACCTGGTTCCAAAATTCTCCTGACATCGTCGTTATCCGTCGTGATGGTGATGGTGACTCTCACATTCGAATCTATCAACAGATCGAGATCCCTCAGGATCAAGCTCGATTTCGTCAAAATCTGAGCCGATCTGAAGTGTCGTTTGATCGATTCTAAAATCTTTCTGGTCAATCGATAGTGTTTCTCTACAGGTTGGTACGGATCGCAGACGCTCGAAAGCAGTATAGATCCTTTCAAGTGAGGTAATTCTCTTTCAAAAACGCTGGGAGCGTTGATCTTCACAAAGACATCCTTGCCCCAAACACCGGCCGTTTTCTTGAAGGGACCTATGAACCTCGCATAACAATAAACACAGCCGTGCCCACAACCGATGTAAGGGTTGACAACGTACTTCGCTATGGGTATCTTCGTGGGACTCGCCAGTTTGTTGACGAGCAACTCGCGCACCATTTCAGATACAATTAAACTACAGATAGAGGCTGTTGGGAGGAATGGATATCATGATCGCGGTGGTCGGGAGCAACAACGTTGATTTGGTTCTGACCGTGGATCACTTCACGGAACCTGGGGAAACTCAGAGGTGCATCTCTTACGATCGTTTCCCTGGGGGTAAGGGAGCCAATCAAGCGGTCGCTTGTAAAAAGCTCGGAGCGAGTGTTTACTTTTTGACCTGTGTGGGCAACGACGGCAACGGAGATTTCTCATACAAGACGCTGTGCGGTGTTGGTCTTGAGAGAGGTCTTGTCCGAGTCGAAATTCCCAACGGTTTTGCAATGATCGAGGTCACACGAGATGGGAAAAACAGAATCATCATCTTCCCCGGAGCCAACGCAGCGATGAACGTTGATTTAGTTCACAAGTACTTGAACGATCTTCTGAGTGCAGATATTTTGCTCCTTCAAAACGAGGTACCGTTCGAAGTGAATCTGGAAGTTGCAAAAAAATTCAAGCAGAAAGGAAAACTCGTCATTTTTGATCCCGCACCCGCCAGCAACATCGATGAAGAGATCTTCAAATACATCGATATCATAACTCCCAACGAAGCTGAAGCTCATCAACTCACCGGAAAACAAGGCGAGTCCGCCGCCGAGAGTCTACTCGAAAAGGGTTGTCCAAACGTTCTTTTGAAACTCGGAGAAAAGGGATGTCTCTTCATGGGGCGTCTTGGAAGATACCAACTCGAAGCGTTCAAAGTCAAAACTGTCGATACGACTGCTGCAGGTGATATTTTCAACGCAGGTTTTGCCGTTTGGTATGAGAAGAGCAAGGATGTTCATGAATCGCTCCGCTTTGCCTCCGCCGCGGCTGCGATAAGTGTCACAAGACTCGGTGCACAGAGTTCTATTCCATCTTTGGAGGAAGTTCTAAGATTTCTGAAAGATCGAGGATGAGAAAGGACGTTGACGTGTGCGCTATCGTATGATTTATTTCGATTTGGATGGCACGCTTTTGGATTTCGCCCGATCGGAAAGGGAAGCTTTGACGGCTGTTTTCTTTGAAAACGGCGTGTTTTTGACCGAGAGAGATGTCCAATCCTACGTGGAGATAAACAAGAAATGGTGGCGATCCTTTTCTGAGGGACGGTTTTCGAAAGAAAAGATCGTCGTGGCGAGGTTCGAAGAGTTCATCTTATTTTTGGGTCGTACCGATCTCGATGCTAAAGAGATCTCACAACGATATTTAGAAAAACTTTCTCAAACGGCTCACTTCTTACCTGGAGCAGAGAACTTTCTAAAAAAGATGAAAGATTCAAAAGCCAGAATGGCCGTGCTCACGAACGGTGTTCGAACAGTTCAAGAGAACAGGGCGAAACTTTTGAAACTCGAAAGATTCTTCGAGTTCATACTCACCTCAGAGGAGGCTGGCAAACCAAAACCCGATCCAGCAATGTTCTTCGTCGCATCTTCAAAGAGTGGGATACCGCTGAGCGAATCGGTCTACGTGGGGGACGATCCTATCATCGATTTTCTCGCTGCGAAGAACGCTGGAGCGGATTTCGTACTGCTCGATCTTGAGCAAACTCACACGGGCTTTGAAGGTAAAAAGGCTGAATCTTACGAAGAACTACTCAATCTGTTGACGCGTGGTTCTATCCAACCGTAGAGCCATTTGACCACAGACTCGATAACCTCTTCTTTGAACGGCGAATCCAATTCAGCGGCTTTGAGCAATTGTTGTAGCGATAGGCTGCCACCAAGATCACAGAGTTTCACATAGTTTTTGAACGCACCCGCTCTATCTTGAAAACTCTTCTTCAAAAACTGCATCGCACACAGTTGAGCGATGACGTAGTCGATGTAATAGAAAGGATTTTCGTATATGTGAGTTTGTTGTTGCCAAAAGCCTCCGCTCTCAAGATAGCGATTGCCCGCATAGTCTATCTCGGGCATGTATTTCATTTCGATCTGTCGCCAGATCTTTCTGCGCTCTTCTGGACTGAGCGAGGGATTTTCGTACACTGCATGTTGAAATTCATCCACACTCACACCGTAAGCGATGAAATTGAGGGCATCCCAAGCGTGGACAAGCCTTGCTTCTTCGGCACGATCTTTGTAGAACAGTTCTAACCATGGCCAGGCGAAGAATTCCATACCCATGGAGTGAATTTCACACGCCTCCGCGGTGGGCCAATAATATTCAGGTACCTCAAAATGACGGCTCCTGTACACCTGAAAAGCGTGCCCAGCTTCGTGCGTCAAAACGTCGACATCGTGTGCGGTACCATTGAAATTCGCAAAGATGAAGGGTGTTCCATACTCTGGGATGAAATCGCAGAACCCTCCAGGATATTTACCTGCCCTGCTCTCCAGATCCATCAATTCGTTGTCCAACATGTAATTGAAGAACTCTTTCGTCTGATCCGACATCTGCTCGTACATGGTCTTGGCTGCCTCAACGATCTCATGAGGACTTCCATGAGGCTTGGGATTCCCTCCTTTCAAGAGGATCGGTCTGTCGTAGTACTTCAATTCATCGATCTGGAGAATCTCTCGTTGACGGTTTCTCAACTTTTGAATCAACGGTACGACATGTTTTCGAACGGCGTTCCTGAACAGCTCGACATCTTTGAATGTGTAATCAGACCTCTTCATGCGGAGGTACGCGACCGGTACAAAAGATTCGAAGCCGAGTTTAACGGCGATCCGATGTCTAACTTTCACCAACTGATCGTAGATTTCATCCAGCTGTTTTTCGTTCTGTGCGAAGAACTGGTATCTCGCCTCGCATGCACGTCTACGAACGTCCCTTTCCGGTGAGAGCTCGAACGCCTTGAGTTGGGATAAGGTGAGCTGACGACCATCGAATTCGATCTTGGCTGAAGAAACGAGCTTGGCGTAGTTGCTGGACAGTTTATTCTCTTCTATCAGATCTTCGAGTATCTCTGGAGTGAAAGTTTTAACGGTCATCTCGGCGATGTTGAAGAGTTGAGAACCAAAGATTTTCTCGAGTTGATCTTTGAATTTGGATTCGATCAGTACTTTGTAAAAAAGAACGAGCAACGCTTCTGCCCTCGGAGCAGTTTCATCGTAAAATTCGCGCTCTTTCGAGTAG
>CAYXCE010000075.1:0-3020 GCA_964463395.1 uncultured Pseudothermotoga sp. | reverse complement strand
TCGCCACGCTCATGGCTGAAACGAAAGTGTTCCTGATGCTGTTGATGGCCTTGACAGACTCGATCGCTTGAGACAGATTCTCCGCGGTCATCAATTTTTCCAGGGATTCCATGAACCGTTGTTCAAGTTCGTCGAAATCCGGCCTTCGATAAACGATCTGTGAAAATTTCACCACTAACACCCCCTATAGACCATCTCGAGTATAGCGTGAAAAAGTTGTCCATTGTCATAGACGAAGATCTTATGATAATATTTCTAATCAGTGAGAATTTGGGGGTGAACAGTTTGAGAATCGTACTCGATTGTGACCCAGGACACGACGATGCGTTTGCGATACTGCTCGCCGCAGCGTCGAAAGAGATAGAACTTTTGGGTGTTACAACGGTCGTCGGTAACTCCTATCTGGAGAACACCAGCAAGAATGCCAGAAAAGTTTTGGACCTTTTCGACATCGATGTGCCCGTGTTCGCAGGAGCAGCCAAACCTTTGATGAGGAACATCGTGGTGGCGCCGAACATACACGGCCAATCCGGTTTGGACGGAGCAGATATCCCACCAGCGAAGAGGAAGATAGAAAAAACGCACGCAGTCGATTTCATCGCGGAGATGGTTCAAAAGTACGATGATGTGATCCTCGTGCCGACAGGCCCCCTCACGAACATCGCCATCTTCCTTTTGAAATATCCCGAGCTTGCACACAGGGTACGCCAGATCGTCCTCATGGGTGGAGGCATCGCCTTCGGTAACGTGACACCCGTCGCCGAGTTCAACATCTTCGCTGATCCAGAGGCAGCGAAGATGGTTTTTAGATCAGGAATCCCCATAGTCATGGCCCCGTTGGACCTCACTCACCAAGTTGTAGCGACGGAAAATGAGGCCAAAAGATTGAGAAGCTTCGGACCAAAGTTCGAAATCCTCGCAGACTTGCTGATGTTCTTCAAGTCGACTTACAAGAGAGTTTTCAACATCGATGGAGCAATTCTGCACGATCCCTGTACGGTGATGTATTTGATACATCCAGAAATCTTCGAAGTCAATGAATACTTCGTCGATGTTGAAACGAAAGGTGAACTGACGTACGGCCAAACGGTCGTGGACGTGTGGAAAACTACCGGTAATCGACCAAACACCAAAATTTTGTTGAGAGTTGATAGAGAAAAATTCTTTGAAATCCTTTTCGAAAAACTCGCTTCTCTCGAAGGAGGTAGATGACCTTGGTCGATCCGAGGTACCACATTAGAGTGAATCCTGAAGACGTCGGAGAGTACGTAATCGTGGTTGGCGACAGAGGGAGAGTCGAACGCGTCGCGAAGTATTTTTCAGAACCGAGAAAAGTTGGGGATAACAGAGAGTACCTGACCTACACTGGTTTTTTGAAGGAGAAGAAAGTCAGTGTGATGTCCACGGGGATGGGTGCCCCCGCGATGGCGATAGGTATCGAGGAACTCGCGACGACCAACGCCAAGGTCGTGATCCGTGTTGGCACCACTGGGGCTTTCCAGAAAGAACTCAAGTTGGGTGACAGTGTGATAGTCACAGGTGCGGTTCGTTTGGATGGAACAACTGCTCAGTACATCGTACCAGAATATCCGGCAGTTGCAGATTTCAACGTAGTTCAAGCGCTCGTGAAAGCCGCAAAATTGGTGAACAATCGATACCACGTTGGTATCGTTGCGTCCACCGATTCTTACTACGGGAGACACTTCGATCCCCAGAGGCATTCTCACATAGAAAACCTACTCGTCAAAGCGGGAGTCTTAGCTGTAGAGATGGAAATAGGTGCCCTCTACGTGGTGGGGAGGATCAAAGGTCTAAAGACCGGAGCAGTTTTAACGGTCAGAGAAGAACTTTCCGAGGATGGTTACATCCAAGCCGGGCCGAAATTCGAGGAAGGACTGGAAAAATCGATTCGGATCGCTATCAAGGCGATAGAAATACTCATCGAGGGAGGTGAGTGGTGATGAAGAAATTCTTGATCTTGGCGTTGGTATTGATGATCGCTCTGAGTTTTGCAAAACCGTTGAAAGTGGCACTTTTGCTGAACGGCGCTCTCGGAGACAAGTCTTTCTTTGATTCAGCAGGGAGAGGTGTCCAGATGGCCATCAAGGAGCTCGGCATCCAAGGGAAGATAATCGAAGCAGGTTATAACCCAGCGAACTGGCGGCCATATTTGGAGGACATCTCGGATGAGGATTACGACATAATCATCGTCGGAACTTGGCAGATGCAGGAAATTCTCGAAGAAATCGCTCCGATGTATCCAGATAAGAAGTATTTCATCTTCGACACATCGGTGGACTACAAGAAACCCGGTCTCAAGAACGTTTATTCCATCCTCTACAAGCAGAACGAAGGTTCCTTCTTGGTTGGAGCACTCGCAGCGATGATCACCACATCCGGCATGCCAAAGACCAACCCTGAACCCATCATCGGATTCCTCGGAGGAATGGATATACCGGTCATCAACGACTTTCTGGTGGGTTACATTGAAGGCGCGAAGTACATCAATCCGAACATCAAGGTGTTGATCTCCTATGTGGGAAGTTTCAACGATCCAGCGAAAGGTAAAGAACTCAGCTTGGCCATGTACCGCCAGGGTGCGGACATCATCTTCAACGTGGCGGGTAACACCGGCGTTGGACTTTTGGAAGCAGCTAAAGAAGCGGACAGGTGGGCAATAGGTGTTGATTCCGACCAGGCTCTGATTTACGAAGATATCGACATCGAGATCGCCAAGCGCATCGTCACTTCGATGATGAAGAACGTCGATAACTCCATCTTCCGTGGGCTCAAACTCCATTTGGAAGGCAAACTTAAGTATGGTCAAGCTGAAGCACTCGGAATAGCGGAAGGCGGAGTGGGTGTGGCCGACAACAAATACTACAGAGAGCTCGTACCAGAGCAGTTCAGAAACAAGATAAAAGAACTCGAACAGAAGATACTCAACGGTGAAATCAAAGTGAGCACCGTCTTCGGTATGCCTCAAGAGCAACTCGACAAATTGAGACAGAGCGTCAGAC
>CAYXCE010000074.1:0-6765 GCA_964463395.1 uncultured Pseudothermotoga sp. | reverse complement strand
ATTAAAAACCTCATTCGACTTGGAAAAAGAAAAGGTTTTATCACTTACGATGATATAGACAGAGCATTTCCACCAGATTATGATGGTTTCGACTCTTCCCTTATAGAGAGGATCTATGAGGAGCTCGAGAAGAACAAGATAACCATTCAAGACGCTGAACCAGAGGCTCTCGAAGAAGTTGAAGCTGAGATAGAGGAAGTTCCTGGCGTTGAAGAAGAAGGTCCTGAAGTGTACGATAATGTTTCATTGAAGGATCCGATCAAAATGTACTTGAGAGAGATTGGTAAGATACCTCTGTTAACACCTTCTCAGGAGAGAGAGCTCGCAAGAAGAGCGCAGATGGGTAACGAGAGAGCTAAGAAGAAATTGATCGAATCCAACCTGAGGCTTGTTGTGAGCATCGCCAAAAGGTACATAGGTCGAGGTCTTTCGTTTTTAGATCTCATCCAGGAGGGTAACATAGGACTTTTGAAGGCTGTCGAGAAATTCGATTGGCGAAAGGGGTACAAGTTCAGCACTTATGCGACATGGTGGATAAGACAGGCTATCACACGCGCCATAGCTGATCAAGCAAGAACTATCAGAATACCGGTACACATGGTAGAAACGATAAACAAGCTGAACAGAGTCAGTAGGGAATATTATCAAAAGTACGGTGAACAGCCCACTGTGGAAGAACTCGCCAAAATGATGAACAAACCTGTTGAAAAAATAGAAGAGGTGCTTCAAGCATCGCGCGAAACTGTGTCGCTAGAATCTCCAGTTGGAGAGGATGAAGATTCAGTGATGGGAGACTTCATAGCTGATGAAAGCATAGCTTCACCAAAGAAAGAAGCCATGAGGATGCTCATAAGAGAAGAATTAGAGAAAGTTTTGAAGACATTGAACCCCAGGGAAGCCATGGTCCTGAAGATGAGATACGGATTATTGGATGGCAAAGCCAAAACGCTGGAAGAAGTCGGTCAATATTTTAATGTGACCAGGGAAAGAATCAGACAAATTGAAGTGAAGGCCCTCAGAAAGTTGAGACATCCATCGCGGAGTAAATATTTGAAGTCTTTAATAACGTTACTCGATGATCACGAGAAGTGAAGGTGTTAACTATAATTTGTCTGGAGGTGGTGCTAAGCTGGCAACTAGGACTGTTGAAATCCCTGATAATGTTGATATGGTCATCGTGCTCGGTCAGTACGATAACAGACTGAGATTTTTGAAAAAACGTTTCCCTGTGAGTATCGATGTTTCAGACAAGAGGATAGTTGTAGCTGGAAACGATGAATCGACAGTTGAAGTAGTCGAGAATATCATATCTCAAGTGATCGCTGCCGCGAGAAGAGGTTACGCCCTTGATTGGCAGGAATTCGAGACACTCGTGAGTCTATATGCGGATTCGGCAAGAGGAACGGACTTGTCACAATCAACCCCACTCGTTGGAAGAATACGGCCCAAAACAAAAGGGCAGACTGAATACATCGAAGCCATGAAAAAGTACGATGTCGTTTTTGTCATAGGACCAGCGGGAACTGGTAAAACCTATTTAGCTGTTGCGATGGCGCTGGAGTATTTAAAAAATGGGCTGGTGCAAAGGATCGTCCTCACTAGACCAGCAGTCGAAGCAGGGGAAAAACTTGGGTTTCTTCCTGGTGATCTCGTTGAGAAAGTTGACCCCTACTTGAGACCAATTTATGACGCTATTTTAGACATGATACCTGCTGACAAATTTTACACTTATAGGCAAAGGGGGATAGTCGAAATAGCACCATTGGCATTCATGAGGGGTAGGACATTGAATAACTGTTTCATCATCCTGGACGAAGCTCAAAATGCCACGCATCAGCAGATGAAAATGTTTCTAACTCGAATCGGATTCAACTCTAAGGCAGTCATAACAGGCGATGTGACACAGGTAGATATAGATAGGCAACAATCTGGTTTGATTGAGTGTGAAAAGATATTGAAAGGTATAGATGGAATAGGTTTCGTCTATCTCAGCGACGCAGATGTGGTAAGGCATCCAGTTGTCAAAAACATAATAAGAGCTTACGAAGAATACGAGAGGAAAAAGAATGGCTTTGATAGCTAAGATTTCGAACAAGTGGTATCAGATCATCGTTGTGTTGATTGCCTCGTTTTTAATGCAGATCCCAAACTTTCGTGCTCCAGCGAGACTCATAGCTGAGTACGTTGTACTCGTCGTGCTATGGTTGATTTTTGTCTCACCCGAGTTTGAAAGAAAACCTTTCTCTCTGCACAAAGCTTATCCTGTGTTGGTGTCAAGTATTGTAATTTCTGGTTCATTGCTTTCTAAGCTACTCTTGAGCCGACTCGGCCCGTTTTCTTCACCGTTTTTTGCCTCACTCCTTTTATTGGGATTACTGACAGACAAAAAGTTGACAGTCAACATGGCTGTATTCTTTTCAATCCTGGCGTTTATAAGCTCTGAACCCACAACTCTCGGCATGGCTTTGGTACTGGTAACCAACTTGGTAACCGCTACTTCCAGTTGTAATTTGAACAAGAGACTTCAAGTAGTTAAACCCGCAATTTTTGCAGTCATGAGTAATATTACTTTCTTGGTACTCAGTCTGCTCGCAGGTGAGAGGGTTCCTATAAATCGCACCCTCGTTTTAGCAATCTTCACACCTTTTTTGTTCTCAATAGTGGATCTTGGTTTATTACCTTTCATTGAGTATGCAAGCTTAATATATTCAAACATGGACCTAGTAGAACTTGGAAACATGAACCAGCCACTCATAAAGCTCCTCTCACTTCGTGCCCCAGGTACGTACTACCATTCAGCTATCGTTGCAAACTTGGCCGAAGCAGCTGCAGAAAAAATTGGGGCAAATCCTATTGTAGCGCGAACGGCTGCTTACTTTCATGATCTGGGAAAGGTGAAAAGACCTTATTTTTACACTGAAAACATTGAGGATAAAAATCCTCACGATGAAATCAGCCCAAAGTTGAGCCATTTGATCGTGTTGGATCACGTTAAGTATGGACTCGAACTGGCGCGCCGCCACAGATTGCCCTTGTTGGTCCAGGATGTCATACCACAGCATCATGGTACACGTGTTCAAAAGTACTTCTATCACAAATCGAAGGAAATGGGAGAGAACCTCAGCGCCGATGAATTTAGATATCCTGGTCCTAAACCTCAATTCAAGGAAGCAGGTATCATAATGCTTGCGGATGCCGTGGAAGCAGCTTTTAGAAGTTTAAAGAATCCCAGCGCAAACCGTATAAAATCGATCGTTGAAGACATTGTCTCAGGTATTTATAATGAACGCGAACTCGATGAATCGGGTTTGACACTCAAAGATCTGGAAGCGATAGCTGAAGAGTTCACTAGGGTTTTGTTCAACATGTTCAGGTCCCGTATAGAATATCCAAAAGAAGAGATCAAGCGGGTGATTGTACTTGCTGAAAATCCGGATTCGAAACAGGACAAGAAAGAGGCTACCAATCAGGAAAATTCGAGCAATTCTTAGAAGGATCATCGAAAACGAGATAGGTGAAATAGTGGTTGACGTTTTCTTCGTGGGAGAGAAGACTATAGCTGATTTGAATCAGACTTTCAGGAAAATTAAAGGATCAACCGATGTACTGACCTTCGTTTACAAGGAAGACCCTTATGGTGAAGTGTTCATTTGCCCTGCAGTTATTGAGAGGAACGCGAGGAGTTACAACTGCAGCTTCGAAGAAGAATTGTTCAGAGTTGTAGTCCACGCGGCACTCCATCTGGCAGGCTTCGATCATGAATTAAATGAGAAAGGTTCAAAAGAGATGTTTCAGAAACAAGAAGAATATCTCAAGGAGGCTGAGCTCTATGATCGTTAGACCCTTTAGGGCTCTAAGGCCGAAGAAAGAATTTGTAAGCAAAGTGGCGGTGAAACCTTACGATGTGATAAGTTCTGAAGAAGCGAGGCAGGTCGTACTTGCAAATCCGTTGGCTTTTTACAAAGTCACCAAACCAGAGGTGAATTTTGAAAAGTCCGTTGAACCAAGTTCACTTGAAGCTTTGGAAATCGCCAAGAATAACCTACAGAGATATATAGAAGAAGGGATCCTTTTCCAGGAGGATAGGGAATGTTTCTACATTTATAAGCAAATTGCGCGTGATCACGAACAAACTGGTTTGGTTGCAACTTTTTCAGTGAGGGAATATCTCGAATCCAAGATAAAGAGGCATGAATTGACGAGAAAAGATAAAGAAGAGGAGCGAGTCAAACACATTGAACACTTGAGAGCTCAAACTGGTTTGGTTTTTCTAGTATATCGATCCAACGAACGACTACGTGAACTGCTCGACTCAGTGACGCGTACTCAACCTGAATACGATTTTGTCGATGAAGATGGGGTTAGACAAATCGTTCATATCGTGAAGGATCTTTCTCTCATTGAGCGAATAAAGCATGAGTTTGAGAAATTATCCGCTCTTTACATCGCAGACGGTCATCACAGAGCATCTGCTGCTGTTAAGGTTGCAGAAAAGATGGCGCAGCAGAATCCCAATCACACAGGCTTGGAGGAGTATAACTATTTCGTTGCAGCTGCGTTCCCGCACGATCAAGTGAGGATATATGATTACAACAGAGTGGTCAGAGATCTCAACGGCCTCACTGAGGAACAATTCTTAAAGGCTCTTCAGCACTCTTTCGTTGTCGAGAAAGTTTCTAACCAGCCGTACAAGCCTAAAGAGAAGCATGAATTCGGTATGTTCCTTTCAGGCAATTGGTATAAACTTAAAGTGAGAGAATCCGTTTTGAATAGAGTGAGCTCAGATCCGATTCTGACTCTGGATGTTTCGATACTGCAACATGAGGTCTTAGATAAAATTTTGGGCATAAAAGATCCGAGAACAGACAAGAGAATCGATTTCATAGGAGGCATTCATGGATTGAAGGCTCTCGAAGATTATGTTAAAAATAAAGGTTGGGCTGTAGCATTCGCCCTCTATCCACCCTCAGTGGATGAGATGATGAGAGTTTCTGACGCTGGATTAATAATGCCACCGAAATCAACGTGGTTCGAACCGAAATTGAAATGCGGTCTTCTTGTTCATTTGATTTGAACAGTAACCTTTATGGGGTTGTCTTAGAATTGAGTACGAGGAGGTGATACTGTGTTCTTTTATGACCCAACATTTTTGTTGCTTATACCCGCACTGATACTCGCGCTCTGGGCACAGGTCAAGGTGAGTACAGCTTTTTCGCAGTATTCGAGAGTCAGAGCCTCGGCGGGTCTGACAGGAAGCCAGCTTGCGATGAGGTTGCTCGAAATAGCAGGAATTTACAACGTCCGCATTGAAGCCATGCCCGGGCATCTAACAGATCACTACGATCCAAGAAAAAAGGTAGTGAGACTGTCTTCCTCAACATATGCGAGCCAGTCGGTTGCTGCACTTGGCGTTGTCGCACACGAGATAGGACATGCAATACAAGATGCACAGAAAAACCCTTTACTAGTTTTCAGAACGATTCTCGCACCAGTTGCAAGCCTTGGATCTTCATTGGCTTGGATACTCTTCATAATGGGTATCATCTTTGCGCTGCCCGGGTTATGGCAGTTCGGGATAGCCCTCTTCTCCTTAGCTGTGCTCTTCAGCTTGGTCACGTTGCCCATTGAGTATGATGCGAGTAGACGAGCTCTCAAGTTGCTGAGGGAAAACTTGTTGATGTCCGAAGAGGAATTGAAAGGAGTCAAAAAGGTGCTTTCTGCCGCGGCTCTGACATATGTTGCAGCTACAGCAACGGCAGTTCTGCAACTTTTAAGGATGTTGCTCATCGCGGGTGCTTTTGGAAGGAGAGATTGATCTGTTTGAGAAATCGTTTTGAAGCCACACCGATCGGTGTGGCTTTTATTTTTTGGTAGCATTGTGTTGGAGGTGAATTTGGAAAAATCCATGAAAAGAGTCAAAGCTATTTTGGCGTTACTTTCCGTTACAGTAGCTTGGGGTTTGACTTTCCCGGTTCAGAAGATAGCACTTGTCGGTTCAAATCCTTTCTTCTACAACTTTTTGAGGTTTACCGTTGCGAGTATGCTCACTTTTTTCATCTTCAAGAAAAAACCTCGCTGGAAAGAAGGGCTCATCCTAGGTTTCTTTCTAGGTATAGGTTACGCTACACAAACTAGTGGATTGAAATTGACCAGTTCGACCAAGAGCGGGTTCATCACGTCTCTTTATGTGCCTTTTGTGCCGGTTTTCTCTTTTTTGATCGAAAAAGTTAGACCTTCACGCCTTCAGATGGTCTCCTTCTGTATGTCCATAGTGGGGCTTTATCTTTTGAGTAGTCCATCAAGCGATCCTTTCAATCTTGGTGATCTTTTGACTTTGTTTTGCGCCATAGCTTTCGCAATTCAAATTGTTCTTGTTACCCGTTATACGAATCAGAGGGAATGCGAGGAATCCGCTTTGTTATTACCACAGCTCTTACTCACAGCTGTTTTCAATTTGTTTCTGTCCCCACTGGGAGGTTTGATCGGACTCAAACCGAGTTACTTCATGGCTCTCTTTTTCACTTCAATTGTCGCAACAGTGATCGCACTGTGGGCGCAGTTGAAATTTCAAAGGCATGTAGGTTCAAATTCTGCAGCACTCATTTACACAGCAGAACCAATTTTTGCTTCTTTGTTTGCTTTCTTTATGCTTTCAGAAGAGGTTACAGCTACACAATTTTTGGGCATGATCGTTCTCATTGCCGCATCCGTTTTGGGAAATTTGAAGAGGAGGTGAACTCGGTGAGTACTATTTATTTGAGGAGG
>CAYXCE010000073.1:0-6772 GCA_964463395.1 uncultured Pseudothermotoga sp. | reverse complement strand
AGCTCAAGCTGATGAGCGGTTCGAAGCTGAACGAAGGCCTCAGTTTCTTGACGAAGGTTCCAACACCATGCTTCTTGATCAAAAAGCCCTGGGCGACCAACTCTTCTATGGCCGCACGCACGGTCGCCCTGCTCACTTTATACTTCTCCATGAGCTCGAACTCGGGTGGGATCTTTTGACCTTCTTTCCATTCTCCTCTGAGTATTTTTTGTTTCAGCTCGTGTGCCAGTTGAGCATAGAGTGGCGTTGCGCTCGTTTTGTCCAACAAGCCTCTTCACCTAAATCGATTGTATCATCCTCTTTTCTTCTTCGGGAAGGTCCAGCGCGAGCGTACCACCTGGATTCATGATGTTGTTGGGATCGAAATGTTTTTTCAAAGCTCTGAGCACCTCGAGTTGGTTTCGACCTATACAGGCTTCGAACCAAGGTGCGAAGAGTTTCCCAACGCCATGGTGGTGGCTCAAAGCCGCACCACTTTTGACTATGCTGTCGAGAATTCCAGCCTGGTATTCGACGAACTCTTCTATATCTTTGAACATACCTATGAATATAAAATAAAGGTTCGTGCCCTGCGGATAGAAGTGAGAACAATGGCTCATCACCACAGTTTTAGGACGTCTCTTGCAGTACTCTCGAACCGTTTTGTAGACGTGTTCAACTTGGTCCCAAGCCACGGCGCACTCGAGCGTGTCTATCACTATCCCAAAATCGTGCAGATCGTCCCTCAGATACGGATCGGTGAACCTACCCCTTTCCCACCTCTTGGCGACGTAACCGGTGGTGTAGATGGCGCCGAAGGAACGCGCGATCTTCATGATCTGATTTTTCACATTTTTCGCATAGTTTTTTTCTCCCTGAGCTATTCCGAGCAGGAGACATCTCTCCATGCTCTTCATACCGCGTAGTGAGACCAACTTATCTATGATGGTATCCTTGACACCGTAAAGTCTGAAAGCGATCTCCGTTTCTTCTGGGTCTGATAATCTCATGACTGCGGGAAGGCCAAAACCTGCCTGAGTCATCTCACGACACGCCTCGATGGCACTGTGGAAGTTCGGAAAGATGAAACTGAACCTCTGATCGTTCTCTGGCATGTGTCTGAATATCTTCAGCGTGGCTGAGACCAACAACCCATAAGTCCCCTCACTCCCTATCATGATCTGGTCTACGGAAGGACCCAGCGCGGCCCTTGGATATTCTTTGGTCTTGATCTCACCCACCGGCGTGACGTATTCTTGACACACCACCAGATCTTCTATCTTCCCGTAATAAGTCGAATTCTGACCGGCACCGCGCGTGACGATCCATCCGCCGACTGTGGAATACTCGAAAGATTGTGGTAGATGACCACAAGTGTATCGGTGTTTGGCTCCAAAAATTTTTGGTGCATCGTTCAGAGCTCGCTCGAGCTGTGGGCCGTAGATGCCAGGTTCGACCGTGACGGTGTGGTTGGTCTCGTTCAGTCTCAATATCCTGTTCATGTGCTTGGTGAAATCGACGCAGACACCACCCTTCACACATTCGACACCTCTCGTTACGGTTGAACCTCCCCCGCGTGGATATATTGCTATACCGTGATCGTTGCAGTACTTGACGATCTTCACGACGTCTTCTTTGTTTCTCGGAAAGAGCACCAAATCTGGGAGATTCTCTATCTTCTTTTCCCTCAATCTCATCAGGTCGAGCATCGTTTTACCGAAGCTCGCTTTGACTCTCGAATAATCGTCGAACAGGACATTATCGGGACCGAGCATTTTTTGAAAAGCTTCGATGTGTTTCGAATCGAGCTTGACGGGTATATCCACCTTCACCTCTTCAAAACCTGGATTGATGGGTTCTTTGAAATGTTCATCCGTGAGCTGGAAAACTTCTTTCATCAATTCGTACAATCTTTCGTTGGGATGTTTGAAGTAGTTTGGATCACCCCATCTGAAGATCGAACGGTACGAATTGGATGGCGCGACCTGCTCGACCCAGTTCGGTTTGAAACTCACGTCTATACCCCCTCAGCACTCTGGATAGTGTGTGATCCTTTGAAGCTCGACGTATAGGGGTTTGAGCCTCGGATAGATCTTCTTGTAAACCCTACGATAGAGCTGTTCGTAAAGTTCCGAACGTTCCCTGTTTGGTTCAAAACAGCGGCTGTATCTAACCATTCTCTGCGCCGCCTCTTCGAAGGTTTTATAAATACCGAGCCCCACGAAACCAGCCATCGCTGCACCGAGTCCAGAACCTTCGTGGCTTTCACCCCTGTAGAGTTTCCTGTTCATAACGTCTGCGAAGATCTGACAGACGAAGTCGGACCTCGAACCTCCCCCACTCACGACGATCTGTTTCACCGGGACTTTCGAAACTCTCTCTATCTTTTCGACACCTTCGCGTGCCGCGTAAGCGAGCCCTTCTATGATCGATCTGTACAGATAAGCTTTGCTGTGAACGTCCCCAAACCCCAAGATCGCTCCCCTGGCCTCCGGCATCTTCAGTGCGGCGCCCCAGTAAGGTTGGAGCATCAGGCCGAGTGAACCTGGCTCGGTACACTTCAAAAGTTCGTCGAAGATTTCTTCAACGCTCACACCTTTCTCTTCGGCGAGTTTCTTCTCGTAATCTGCGAACTCTCTTTTGAACCAGCTCACCATCCAAAAACCTCTGAATATTTCAACCTCAGGGTTGTATTTTCCAGGAACTACGGCAGGGTATGAAGGCATGAACTTGATCGGTTCGAGATATTCATTGGAAGTGATCTGCACCGTGACGGTGGTCCCCAAACTGACACACGCCTTACTCGGATCGAGACATCCGAGTCCGACCGTTTCACAGCCCTTGTCGGAACCGGCCGCTATCACGGGTGTACCCTCTTTTATCCCAGTTAAACTGGAAGCTTCTTTCGTGACGCCACCCATCACGCTCGTGGGTCGAACCAGTTCCACCAGTTTGCTCTCCTCAACTGGAAAGAGCATCCTGTGATAATCCCATTTTGAACTGGCCCAGGCGAGTTTCTTGTAGTTGAAAGGAATGTGGCCTATCTGGCTTGCGATCGAATCGATGAACTTACCAATCAGCAAGTAATTCAACCAGCCAGAGAGGAGCAGAAATTTGTGAGTTTTTTGCCACACCTCAGGCTCGTTCTGTCTGACCCAGTTGGATTTGCATTTCTTCGCAGAGATCTTCGCCGCCTTGTCCATACCTACGATCTTGAAACCGACCCTGTAGAACCACGGAAGCTCCACATCGTACTGCGCCATTCGTTGATCCAACCAGACTATAGCGTTCCTCAAGGGTCGTCCATCTTTGTCCAGGAAAACACAGGTGTCCCTCTGCGTTGTCACACAGACGGCGCGCACTTTGTTCCAGAGTCCTTCGGTTTTTTCTCGAAGAGCTCTGCACGCTCGCACTAGCGCTTTTTCATAGACTTCGAGCGGTTGTTCAGCCCAACCCGGTTTGGGCGAGATGTAAGCGTGTGGGTACTCTTCTTTGTGCATGGCGACCAGGTTACCGTTCGAATCGAAGAGAATGGTCCTCAAACTCTGTGTACCACAATCGATAGAAAAGACCAGATCAGAAAACACAGTGAACCACCCTCTCACTGCTCGAAGTTGCGATCATGTTCGCACCATTGGAGGAAACCTTCTCCACGAGCACTTGGCCACGTTTGATCGGTTCTTCCACAACCACATTTTTGATGATCTGCATGACTTTTTCGAACTCTCTGAGTGGTATTTCTCTATCACTTTTGACAGGTATCAATCGACCTTGGTTAGTCAAGATCGTGGTGCAGAGCACACGTGAAGGATCTATCAAGTCGATCTTTGCGAAATTCAATCCCTTCTCACAGCCATATCCGGAAAAACTTGGATTTTTCAGATCTCCCAACACGTCTATTTCACAACCTTTTGGGCACACGACACAGACGATCTTCTTGACAGCCTCGCTGACTTTCTTCTCACTAGCCTCGAGGACCGTCAGTTTCAGCCATTGTAAACCTTTCGAGACGCTGAGTTCTATCGTTTCCAATTTCTGTGGCGAAAGTTTTTTGAAACGCTTTCCAAAACTTCCAGCGTTAGTCTGTAAAGAAACGATCGCATCGTGAAGTTCTCTCTTGACACGAAAATAAATTTCGAATCTGCCTTCCTTAGTCACGTCGACGAACTGAGGCACGCTGTAGAGTATCTCTTCTGAAATTTCTATCTGAACCAATTTTCTTTGAGCGGTTTTTTTGACGTATCTTGAAGCCCAGCGGCCAGCGATCCACCCAGTGCGCGTCACGTGATCAACGAGATCGTACACATGCAGACTGTTCCCGCAAGCGAAGATCCCATCAACGAGCGTCATGAAACTCTGGTCCACCGACGGCCCTCTGGTCCTACCGTCCATCGGAACGTTCAATGTCTCGGCGAGTTCGTTCTCGGGAATCAAACCCACAGCCAAGATCAGACTATCACATTCTAAGATCCTTTCGCTCCCGACCACAAGTTTCAGAGAAGGATCGACCCTGACCACCTCGACACTTTCTACTCTACCTTTACCGTGAACCCTCCTGACGGTGCTCGATAGGTGTAGAGGTATATTGAAATCTTCAAGGCACTGAACGATGTTCCTCTCGAGACCAGATGGTGTGTCCTTTATTTCGAACACGCCCAAAACCTTCGCACCTTCCAAGGTCAACCTCCGTGCCATGATGAGCCCTATATCTCCACTGCCGAGTATCACACACTTTCTCCCCGGAAGGAGCCCCATGACGTTGACGAGCCTCTGCGCAGTACCAGCCATGTAAACACCGGCAGGTCTGTCACCGTGGATGAAAACCTGTTTGCTCGTTCTCTCACGACATCCCGTGGCGAGCACTATGGAGCGACAATCGATCTTCGAGATGCCCTGTTCGTTTTGGACGAACAATTCAAAGTGCTCTTTTTTTCTCACTTCGATGACGAAACTGCTCAGCATGGTGTCGATGTTTCGTTTTTCAAGTTCTTCTATGAACTGCTCGGCATATTCGGGACCCGTTAGGCGTTTTTTGAACTCGATCAGGCCGAAACCTTCGTGAATGCACTGTTTGAGGATGCCACCGAGCGATCTTTCCCGTTCTATCAGGAGTACTGATGATCCATCGTCGTGCGCGGAGATCGCAGCCGCGAGTCCCGCCGGACCACCACCTATCACCACGACGTCGTAAAATCTGCTCATCGAGCATCACCCCGAGTCCGTGCGACGAAGAGGTTCGATCCTTCGCCGTTCTTTCTCAAGAGCAGAGGATCTACACCGAGCTCACCGAGTATCTCCACGATGTTGGGTGTACAGAAACCGCCTTGACACCTTCCCATCCCACAGCGCGTTCTCCATTTGATGCCATCGAGATTTTTCGCAGGAAGGGGACCGTTCAGGGCATTTATGACTTCCTGTTTCGTGACGACTTCGCACCTGCACACGACGACACCGTAGTTGTGATTTTCAGCGATCAGTCTCTGCTTTTCTTCGATCGAGAGTTTGCTGAACTGTGGGCTCGAAACCCTGTAGGGATTGAACTTTTCGTTGGGTACGACCTTCACCTCTTTAGAGAGTATTTCGACGCAGGATCTGGCGATGTCCTCAGCTATGGCCGGGGCACTCGTCAATCCTGGAGATTGGATACCTGCGGCGTGGACGAGGTTTTCTATCTTGGAAGATTTCTCAACGATGAAATCTTCCTCGTAAGTTGCCGCTCTCGTTCCAGCAAAATAGGTGATGATATCGTTTGTGGACAGACCTTTGAGTAGAACCATGTGTTTTTCTATCAACTCGTTCAAACCCTCTTCGCTGGTAGAGTAGTCTTCTTTGTAAGGAACTTCCACCGCCGTCGGGCCGAGCAGGAGATTCCCATGCACGGTAGGGATCAACCCACCACCCTTCGTCACCGACATCGTTTGAGAGAGTGCAGGTTTTGAGAGGGTCATCTTCAGCAAATTGGCTTTCTTTTTGTCTATTATGGCCATCTCGCCTTTACGTGGATGGATGGTGAAAAAACGATCGTTGGCGAGCTCTGCGACGTAGTCTGCCCAAAGCCCTGCGGCGTTGACGACGACTCTTGGAAAGATTCTACCCCTGTTGGTGTGGACACAGATTATTTTGTTTCCTTCAACGTCCATTTTTTCCACGAAGGTTTCGAAAGAAAAATTCACACCGTTTTGAACGGCGTTCTCGGCGAAAGCGAGTGTCATTTTGAAAGGATCAACGATACCAGACATTGGTATCACGTAGGCCCACGAAAAATCGTCGAAAATGTTGGGCTCAAGCTTCTTCAACTTGGATTTGCTCATCAACTCGATCTTCTCCACGCCGTTCTTTTTCCCACGGAGTCGAACGAGTGGGTATGCCAAGATGGCGAGCCAGGTATCTGCGAGAATTGAAAGGCCATTCATCTTCACAGGAAAATCGAGTTCTTGTGACAACCTCGGAATGAGATCGAGTCCCCTCTTGTTGTAGATCGCCTTCTTGCTACCAGGTTTCGGTGCGATCGGAGGATGCAGCATGCCTGCGTTCCTACTGCTCTGATGTCTCGCTATATCCGATTCCTTATCGACCACGAGTACCTTCAACTTCCACTTCGAAAGCTCTCTGGCCACACAGCAACCGACGATCCCTGCACCGATGACGAGCACATCGATCCTTTCACCGTCGAGTTTCGCATCGCGAAAGTCTGGTCTTGACGGTTTCTCTTTTTCTAAACCTTCACACTCTATCAGATTCACAACACCCCTGAACCCGAACTTAGCCGCGATCCTTCCCGCTTCAACGACAT
>CAYXCE010000072.1:2385-6773 GCA_964463395.1 uncultured Pseudothermotoga sp. | reverse complement strand
GACCTAATGCAGGTCCAACAGGAGGTGCAGGGGTTGCTTTACCTGCGGGCAACTGCAACCTAACTTGTGCTACAACTTTCTTAGCCATCAGTATTTCCCTCCTTTGTGGTTAAATGGGATCAACTCCCTCCCACTCACTGGATCTTCTCCACCTCAGAAACCTTGACTGTTACAGGTGTTTCTCTTCCGAATATTGTCACAGCTACTCTGAGTTCTTGCTTGACGGGATCTATTTCCTTCACAACACCCGCAAAGTCCTCGAACGGACCTGTAGTAATTTTCACCACATCTCCAACTTTTATGTCCATTTCAACACGAACTGGCTTGACTTTTTCATCATATGCTTCGATACCAGCAAGCCTCAACACAACTCTGGCTTCTTTTGGCTTGAGTTCAAGCGGTTGACCACCCGAAGCAACAAAATCTATTACTCCAGGAACTGTTCTGGCAAATTGCCAGGTGTCGTCATTCATCATCATCTCCGCAAATATATAACCTGGGAACATTCTTCTCTTCTGAGTTTTTGCTATTCTTATTTCCTTTCTCGTTCCCAGATCAACAATCTCCACTCGACCATTCACTGGGGAATTAACCTTTCTTCCTTCAGCAAGCAATTCTCCGTTTCTTACTTGTTTACCTTTATACACCTTGTTTGGATCGTAAAGCTCGTATGGAATATGATAGATATCAACTTCGCCACTTTCCAATTGTACTTCCACGCGCTTGACACGTTCATTTTCGATGATCTTACCATCTATCTCACAAATGTATTCTCCATCTTTCGTCAAAGGCATTCCTTGCCTTATTCTGGCACCTACTTTGATACCGCTTACGAGCTTTGATCCCTCTGGGATGAGGTACGTTTTAGAATACTTCTTGTCAATCGTCTCTATAGTTATTCTTCTGTAATTCTTTGTTGACACTATTACACCGCTGTGCCTTGCATGTATAGCTGGTTCCTCAGCGAGTAGATCACCTTTCTTAACATCGGAACCAGTTTTAACATGTAATTTAGCATTTGAAGATACTGAGAACCTCTTTAAAGACTTTCCTGTTGCATCTATAATTGTCTCCTCAGGAATGACGATCCGACCAAAGAATCTTTCGTAACCGGCAGATTTTATTTTGGTTTCCAAATTTTCCTTAGCGCTTTCTTCCTGACCCGCCATCGTCCTGAGGATGTACCATTTCTTTCTCATTCATATCACCCAATACCAAGTGCACGCAGTATAGCCCTTATACCGCCTGAGAGAACCAGATCGAGCAAGAAAAAGTATACCCCCATGGCTACCAAAATGAGTATCACAACAGAGGTTGACACCAATAGTTCTTTTCTGTTAGGCCAATGGGTCTTTTTTGCTTCTCCAAAAACTTCTCTGAAGAATTTCCTTATCTTCTCCACAAGTATCCCTCCATGTAACAGAAAAAATTGGCAGGGCCGGCAGGACTCGAACCTGCAACCGCCGATTTTGGAGACCGGCGCTCTACCAATTGAGCTACGGCCCTGCACTTATTTAGTTTCAACGTGCTCCGTATGTTTGTTGCAGCTCGGGCAGTACTTTCTCAAACTCAACTTTGCTTTCTTTGTATTGTTCTTCTCCGTGTAATAATTCTTGTTTCCGCAAACAGAACATTTTAGAGCTATTTTAACCCTCATACTTCACACCTCTTCCGGTCGGAATACGAAATGGTGGTGAGGGGAGGATTCGAACCTCCGAAGGCAATCCGCCAGCGGATTTACAGTCCGCCCCCTTAGGCCTCTCGGGCACCTCACCACCTCACTGGCTTGGAGCCAGCGAAGGGACTCGAACCCCCAACCTGCTGATTACAAGTCAGCCGCTCTGCCGGTTGAGCTACGCTGGCCCGTGGCCTTTGTAAATTATACGCGACGATATATTACCTGTCAATGAGCAATCGCATTGATAAAATACTACAAATGGGGCACACTTACTATTAAATGTTCGTTATCTAACCGTTGCGGATCATTTCAATACAGAACCGAGTTCATCCAACACGAATTCCAAATCTAGCTTTCTCAAAGTGTCAATAGTGGGTATACCTCTCTCGTCCCAGCCTCTTATCCTGTAATACTCAGACAGTAGGCCATCGTAACGCTCAAGATCTAAGTTTTGCCCATTCACACCACCTTCAAACCAGCGCCTGGGTGGATAGTCCTTCTTTCTATCCCAATTCCCACGGAATTCCCTCACCCAATAGCTTCTTATCAGTGAATAGACTCTATCAGCCGCCAGATAAATATCGTTCAGCGTGTAGTTTTTACCCATGATACTGCTGAGGATTTTCGCGTACCATTCAAGATCCAAACCAAGCTCTACCCAAGGTAATCTGCAAGCAGTCAGCATTTCAAACATACCACCCCTGATTCTTTGTTGCTCAACAACTTTGGCAGCTTTCTCTGGTGAATAATCCACCACATAGTTCGTACTCTTCGACTCTTCCATCGGAGTGGAACCAATTTCCCATGCGATCACCCATGCCTCCTTATGATGGGCTCCAATCGCAGAGGTTCCGTAAGCCAGCGCCATAGCTGGATAGATATAACAGTTATAAGCCGAAACTTCAAGTCCTTTGACATGCATTGCGATCTCTTCAAGTCCTAATTGTTCAGAGGCCCTCTTTACTCCCTCAGCCAAGAGGGTACCTAATTCGCCTTGCCTAAATACGATTTTCTTGGTCAATTCCAAAGCTCCTTCATAATCACCAAACTTGGGTGCCTCCTTTAGTACCCCGCGCTCAGCTGCCTCCATTGCAAATCCTAGAACTGCCCCCAACGAAATGGTGTCGATGCCGAACTCGTCTGCCAACCTGTTGAGGTGGGCAACACGATTCAAGAAAGCTATACCGGTGTTCGGACCAAGCATCCCTACATTTTCATAGTCGACTTCGCTTTCTTTTCCTTCAATGTCGAGTACCACATTCCCACAAACCATGTTGCAATTTGGACAGCCCCTTCTCGCGACTTTCATTGCTTCCATCGCATAACCATCAACGGTCCTGGCGTATTCGAATTTCACTTGCGAGAAGTTTCTTGTTGGAAGCGCTCTGTTTTTGTTCGCCCATTCCACAGTGGCCATGGTTCCCTGACGTATCCAGAAACTGTACGCTGGCAAAGTTGGTATTAACTTGAAAACCTCACGTGTGTACCTTTCAAAGTTTTCTTTATCCTTTACTTCCACTTCTTTAGTGCCCTTGACTACTATTGCCTTCAGTTTTTTACTCCCCATCACCGCACCGATACCCGGCCTCCCACCAGCTCTACCTTCTTGAGATATCACAACAGCATACTTAACCAAATTTTCTCCCGCAGGTCCAATACTCAGAACACCGACATTACCATGAACTTGCCTTAAACGCTTTTCTACCTCGAATGTTGAAAGCCCCCACAACCCTTCGGCACTCATTATATGAACATCATCATCATCGATATAGAGATAGACAGGTTTATCTGATGCCCCTTCAATGATAATAGCCATGTAACCCGCTTTCCTCAGGTACACTGAGGCCATCGTCCCAATATTACCATCACCATAACCACCGGTGAGTGGGCTTTTTGCAGCTAAGACCAATTTTCCACCACTTGGTGTCCTAAGGCCATTGAAGGGCCCAGCTGCCACGATGAGTTTGTTGTCTGCAGATAAGGGGTCCACATTTTTTACTTCGTCCCATAGGATCTTTGCAGCAAGTCCACGACCACCTATGAACTGTTCAAGCACTTTTTCACCAATGGGTTCTTTTGAGATTTTCTTAGTGGTTAGATTAACCCGCAGTATCATGTAATTCGCCCCCTTGTTAATTTTTTGCATGATAATTCTACCATACACTCGCTTATAATCAGTCCAGTGGAGGTGACATGTTGTATTTACAAGATGTGATCACCAAATTGAATGAATACTGGTCCTCGCTCGGTTGTATGATCGATCAGCCTTATGACCAAGAGGTTGGTGCTGGAACGTTTCATCCTTCAACTTTTTTTGGCTGTTTAAGAGAGGGGGAGTGGAAAGTTGCGTTCGTCCAGCCCAGCCGTCGACCGACCGATGGAAGGTACGGAGAAAATCCAAACAGGTTACAACGGTACTTTCAGTATCAAGTGATCATCAAACCTTCTCCTGAGAATGCGCAGAAAGTCTACTTGGATTCTTTGGCAGCACTGGGTATAGATCTCAAGAAGCATGATGTTCGATTCATTGAAGACAACTGGGAATCACCAACGCTCGGTGCCTGGGGCGTCGGATGGGAAGTTTGGCTCGACGGTATGGAGATCACGCAGTTCACTTACTTTCAACAGATAGGTGGAATACCACTCAGATCAATCCCACTTGAAGTTACTTATGGTCTGGAGAGAATCGGAATGTACTTGCAAGGCAAGA
>CAYXCE010000072.1:0-2375 GCA_964463395.1 uncultured Pseudothermotoga sp. | reverse complement strand
ATGTGGAACGAAAAAATAAGCTACGGTGAACTTTACAAAGAAAACGAGAAACAGTTTTCAAAGCACAACTTTGAGACTGCGAGCCTAGAAAAACTTTTTACTCTCTACGATATCTTCGCATCTGAATTCGAATCTCATATAAAGCTAGGTTGCTATTTGGTCGCTTACGATTACATGGCGAAATGTTCCCATATTTTCAATCTTTTGGACGCAAGAAATGCGTTCAGTGTCATACAGAGACAAGAATTCATAAAATCCATAAGGTCCATGGCAAGGCGCTGTGCTGAAGCGTTCAAAGGAGGGAGCTTGAGTGACGAATTGCGTTCTGTTTGAACTCGGTGTTGAGGAATTGCCAGCAAGTGAGATGGATTTCATAAAAGAGCAGCTTAAAGAACTTATACCTAATCTTCTTCATGAAGCTCGAATCCCCTTTGGCTCCTTCGATGTATTTGTAACGAACCGTAGGATGGCTGTCCTTTTACAGGATGTAGCGGACATGCAAAAAGATGTTGTTCTGGAAAAGCGTGGTCCATCAGAAAGAGTGGCCTTCTCGCAAGGTCAACCTACCAGAGCACTGATCGGATTCTTGTCATCACATGACGCAAGCTTGGAAGATGTGTTCATCAAAGATGGATATGTCCACGTCAGAAAGATCCTGGGTGGAAAGAAAACTTGTGAGATTCTGCCAGAAATTTTCATCAAAGCTGTTACCAGTCTTAAATTCTCTAAACCAATGCGTTGGGGCGATGGAAGATTTGAATTTGTCAGACCTGTGAAGTGGATTACGGCACTTTTCAACGATGAAATCATACCTTTGGAGATCTTCGGTAAAAAGTCTGATAGATTCACCATGTCACATCCGTACCTGGAAAAGCGCATCAATATAGACCATCCGAAAGATTACGTTCGAATTCTTAAGGAAAATCTTGTGGCTGTGGAGGAAGAAACAAGAAAGAAAATGATTCTTGAACAATTGGTTGAGGCAGAGAAAGAGTTCTCCATCGTTTGTGAAAAGGACCCATCACTGATTGAGAAAATATGTAGGATCACTGAGTGGCCACAAGCCATCATTGGAAAGTTTGATGAAAAATATTTGAAACTTCCCCAAGAACTCATCACAGTAACTGTCAAACATCACCTCAGCGCTTTTTCAGCGAGCAGGGATAATCACCTAACATGTTATTTTGTCGCGTTCATCGATAGACCAAAGAGCGATTTGCCCATCATTACGAAAGGTTATGAAAATGTTGTAAACGCACGCCTTGAAGATGCACGATACTACTTCGAAATAGATAGGAAACACAAATTGGAAGATTTCAACGAAAAATTGCGTGGAATGGTTTTCCAAAGAGAACTGGGCACGCTTTACGACAAGGTTGAGAGAATACGTGCACTCACACACTATTTGGTGGGGAAACTTTCAAAAGATTCCATTCTGAACAATGCTTTACGCGCGGCACACTTGAGCAAGGCAGATATTGCAACCCATGTGGTATACGAATTCCCCGAACTTCAGGGTACTATAGGTAGGATCTATGCCATATTGGATGGAGAGAACGAGCTCGTCGCATCCGCAATCGAAGATCAGTATTCGCAGGAACCTAAGACTGAGCTCGGTGCGCTCATCGGTGTGTGCGATAGGATAGATACCATAGTCGGCAATATTGCTGTGGGTAATATACCCACCGGTTCCAAGGATCCTTATGGTTTACGTGCCAAAGCTGACACAATATATTGGTCGATCATACATTTCAATTGGGATGTGGATCTTATCGATCTTCTACTGAAAGCTAAAGAATTGTTGCACATCGAATTCGATGAAACCAAACTCTTTGACTTTATGAGCTCGCGTTTTTATGCCTTTTTGCTGTCTCAGAGCTTCTCTTTTGACATCGCTCGGGCTGTCAACCATCTGTGGGTGAGACCACTCCGGGGATATTTGTCGGCACAAGCCTTGGCTAAAGCCTGTGAGAGCGAGGATTTCAACAATGTTGCTATAGGATTCGAAAGGGTACACAACATAACTAAAAATCATTTCGATAAACACTTTGATGGGGCTCTATTTGAAGAAGAAGCTGAGGTGAACTTGTTGAACCAGTTCATCCTTTTGAAACCCAAGGTGATGGAAAGTTTGTCCAAGCTCGACTATGAAAACGCGATAAAGTATCTTTCGTCCTTGAAACCTTACATAGACAGGTATTTCGATGAAGTGTTTGTCATGGTTGATCGAGAAGATATAAGGCGGAACAGATTGGGTTTTCTCAAGAATATAGACGAACTGTTCATGCTTGTTGGTGATCTATCACAGTTGATAAGAAGAGAATAATTTTTTCACTCCTGTGGAGAAGATGACCTGTAGTTCGAAGCTTCTCGAG
>CAYXCE010000071.1:0-6799 GCA_964463395.1 uncultured Pseudothermotoga sp. | reverse complement strand
ACCAAGTTTGTGGCATATAGAGTCCAAAAGCCCCCAGTACACAAAGCTGAAAGATGTCCCATCCTTTTGAAGAATCTCGCGAAATTTTGAGAACATATCACCAAAGCTTTGGTAGGATCTGATGGATGCCCCAGCGTTAACCAAGGTTGAGAGGCCAGAATTTCTGATGGTTTTTGATGTTATCACAAAGCTCCTGACACCAACTTCTAAAAGTCTTTCAAAAATGGTTTTTTCAAACATCAAGTCTCTGCTGCTCAAAGTTGACGTGACCTTCCCCATGATCGGTGAAGACAGTTCTATCATGTTTAAAAGCGTACCGAGTTGTTTTATGTAAAGAATGTACCCCAGTACTCCGTGCTCAATAGGAGTTGTGGCTGTGAGCAACGACGTTATCGCAGCTGAAGTGGTCGTGGGAAAAACGGATGTCGCTCTCAGTATCGTGTATTCATGAAAAACACGTTCTTTGTTCATGAGTTTCTCTAGACTGTGCATGCCTAAGGCGTCTATCAGGAAGAACACAATTTTTTCCACATTTTGCGTTATACCCGGTGCGAGATCTTCCAAGGGGTAGGGGGTATGGACAGTCTGGGCTTTGAAATGATTGAGGACGAAGTTGGATAGATTCACAATGGATAAACTTTTGTAATCGGGTTTGAACAAATCCCCCTCAAGTTTCTCGAGAATCACCTTCCATCACCATACACCAGTATAATTCATCGATCCACATGATAGAATAATCAAAGACAGCGCAAATTTTTTCGTCTAGCCTCACACGCAAACGTGGCAAGAAAATGGCTTGAGGAGGTTTCTTTTGATGCAAAAGTACAGATGTATCATTTGTGGTTACGTGTACGACCCTGCGGAGGGCGACCCAGACAACGACATCGCACCCGGTACACCCTTCGAAGATTTGCCAGAAGATTGGGTTTGCCCAGTTTGTGGTGCCCCTAAGGAAGACTTCGAACCCATCGAAGAGTGAACCCCTGAATGGGGTTCACTCTTTCTTTGAGTAGATCCTCAAAGAAGTGATAGACGTTGCTAAAAGGATCTTGACGAGATCACCAGGGATGAAGGGTAGCAGCGACATGGAAATCAACTTCCAAAAGTTTGGTATTGAACCTTTAGCGTAAAACCAAATCGTCAGTTGAATCAAGCCTAAGCCGTGTATTATCAAGAAATTTGCCAAAAGCATTGAAATCAGTTTATCGAGGTAGGATCTGCCTCTGCGTGATGATAGAAATGCGGAAGCGAGAACGAAACCCATCAGGTAACCTCCAGTTGGGCCGAGCATTATGCTCAGTCCTCCCGACCATCCTGAGAACCACGGCAACCCAATCGCCCCAAGAACCACGTAGATCGTTTGGCTCAGGATCGACCAATATCCGATCAAAAAAGGTGTTAGAAGTACAACGAAGGTTTGTCCCGTGATAGGAACGGGAGTGAAGGGAAGAGGTATTCTAACTTGGGCTGCAACACCTGTGAGGACCGAAAAGCCAAACGCCAGCAAAACTTTGGTCAAAACGCTTCTTTTCAAGAGAACGTTCTCGAACATGTTATCACCTCCAATAGAGATTATCTCAGTTTCAGGGTTATTCGTACAGATGGTGTGTTCGCCGTTGGAAGAAGGGGATGTCTTTCACATAACTGATTCAGGTATCTCACGGCAGTTTTTTCACGCTCTCTCTGCAAACCAATTCAACTTCGTTCACCTTCTCGCTGGTTTGTATTTTATGAATCACCATGTTGAACGCATCTCTTCCGAGTTGGGGTCTATCGATCCGAACCGTGGTGAGGGGAGGCGAAATCAAGCTACAGAAGACCAGGTCGTCGATCCCGACAACGCTCACATCGTCCGGGACGCGCAAGCCATGGTCCTTCAACGCTTTGATCGTAGCGAAAGCGAAGATGTCGTTGTAACAAAAAACGGCGGTGAAATCCTTGTCGTGCGATGATAAAAATTCACTCATGGTTCTGTAAGCGTTGTCAAAACCTTCCGGAGAATTCAACACACGCGCGGTCAAACCGTTCTCTTCGAGGGCTTGCAGATGACCTTTCAACCTCATCTGTGACGTGAATTTGTTCGGTAATGAATTCAACATGACGATCCTCTCATGACCCATATCCATCAGATGTTTAGTGGCAATATAACCCGCTTTCACGTCGTCCGGTCTGACAGAAACGAGGCCAGGATGATGGGACCCCACCAGTACGACGTTCATCCCTAACTCTTTGACTTTCAGCAAGAAATCCCAACTCTGCTGCGTCGAGGTGATGATGATACCATCCACGCGCCTCTCTATCATTCTGATCAGTGCGACCTTTTCTCTTTCTGGATCTCTGTAAGTGTTCATCAATATTGTCTCGTAACCTTCTTTGTAAGCTTCTTCTTCGATACCCCTCAATACATCAGCGTAGAAAGGGTTCGAATTGTCGACGATGATGACACCTATGATCTTACTCTGCCTGTTCCTCAACGAAAGAGCCATTCTGTCTTTGAAGTAACCTACGCTTTCTGCGACCTCGAGTATTCTCTTCTTGGCTTGAGGACTCACATAACCTCTGCCGCGCAGAGCTCTTGAAACGGTGTTTATGGAATATCCACTCAACTCTGCTATATCTTTGATGGTCGGATGTTTTCGCCTCTCTATCACTTACACCTCCTTAGGTAATGCACAGCTGGTGTATGTCTCGATTTCGATCAACTCTAAACCTAGCCAGTAGCAAGTCTCGACCAACTCTTTTATCAACCTACCTCTCACCACGGCGAGATGGTGTTCTATACCGTTAACCATTATAGTATTCACCAAATCAAGGACACCAAAGGGTTTTTCTCTGAAGTCCTTGAAGTGAGTGAACCAACCGCGACTCCCATCGAAGGATGGTTTCTCTTCCCCCAGGAATTCTCCTTCAAAAATGAACGCTTTTCGACCTTTGTCCGTCAACCTCAAAACGGTTGCCGGGATAGGTTGAACAACCATTTCTGAGACTGCTGCGACCTCTATCCAACCTCTCTCTGGGTCGTATGGACCAGGGTTGAAATGTTTTCGCATCTTCAAGTTCTCAGAATAGCTCTTCATTCCGATTCCGCAGTGCCAAAAAAGAATAGAGTTGTCCTGAAGATCTAAGTGTGAGATATCGAAAATGATGGAAGGATGATCGGCGAGTTGACTGAGCAACATCATACTCATTGTACCCAACACATCTCCTTCACACGTTGTGATGATGCCTTCGTCGTTCAGTAGGCCAAAAGAAGCGCACGGAACCATAGTGAGCTCTCTTCTGAAGTTCGGCCAGCAACTGATCGCGAAAGCTTTGTAACCATCTTTTGAGAGTTTTTCTACCACCTTCACCAAGGCTGCAAGTTTTTCTACAGTTTTCATCGATAGTTCATCGATCTCCTCGTGTCGCTCCAAAAATCTTTTTACATCCTGCTGAGAAACCTCTTCTTGAAGAATCAAACTTTTCAACTCGTCAAAGCTCATTTCATCGACGTCCACACCAAAGATCTCCTTAATTAGTCTCGCATCGTACGCAAGATTATCGAAACCCGGTGCGTATCCACCCACGATCAATATCTTCACCCCATGCAATTTCTCGATAGCTTTGAGTGCTCGTACAGTGATGGAGAATCTCTCTTTGAAGAGTTCCTGATCTGGATAACCGTAGAACCATTTGAACTTCTTGAGCGGGTCTATGGTTTTCAGTATGCTCGCGTTCATGTTCATGGCACAGAAAGAGTTTAGCGGTAATGGTCCTGAACTGGTCTGTTCTGGAACAGACCAGAGGCACAATGGCACGTCTAATTTCGAAAAAACCTGAACAAGCTTGCCCGAAGCGAAGGATGCATTCAGTACGAACAGCACATCCACCTGTCCATTGACGAAAAAGTTAAAGGCTTTCTGAGCCTGCTCTGGCTCGCTGATCAATTCGGGTAGATAGTGAAGCTCGAAGTCCATCTGCTTTGAAAGTTCACTCAATCCTGAGATGCATCTTCTGTATACAGAAATTTTGTCGCCCCGAAAATTGGGTTGCATCAGACCAACGACACCTATCTTCAAACTCTTCAAAGCACCTGAGCCTCCTTTCTGATGAAAAAGGGTGGTTCACCGAGTGGCGCCGCGATCTCGTACTCGCCACCTCTATAAACTCTTCCGGACCAATAGTGAATCCATTCATCTTGGTGCAAAACGACTTTTCTCACTCTTGCTCCCTCTTCGATCACTGGTGCGACCAAGATATCTCTCCCCAAGAGGAACTCGTATTGCTCCTTTCTGAACACATCTTCGTCGTAGTGCAGAAAAATTGGTCTGAACAAAGGTAGGCCGTTTTCCGAGTATTCTTTCTGGCATTTCATGAAATAGGGTTTGAGCTGAACGTGGAGGTCCACCATCTTCGTCAAATGTTGTATCGTTTCTTCGTCCGAATCGAATTGCCAGTTTTCTTCTGGCCAGTTTCCCTCGTGTGTTCTCATCATCGGCTCGAAGACGCTCAACTCCACCCATCTCATGAAAAGTTCTTTGGTCCTGACAGTCTTGAAACTCATCAACCATTCGGGGAGGTTCTTCGCAAGTGTTGTATAACCACCAATGTCTGAATGTATGAAAGCCACACCGCTCATGGACAACGAGAGTTTGGCGGGTACCACAGAAGGTAAACCATCGTCTCTCGACCAGTTCACCAACTGATCTCCGTGCCAGTACATCGGGGTATGACGAGCACTTTTGAGGTATCCTGAACGCATGAAGAAAACTATCTCACCGAGTTTACCGGCTTCCTTCACGGCTTCATAGTTCAACCTCGCCCACTCCACTGGAAACCTGTTGTGGAAAAATTCTGCGGGTTCTCCACTGGAGAGTTTGGCGTCCATGGGTAGATATTCTCCATAGTCAGCCATCCAGCCAGCCAAGCCTATGTCGATCATGTTCTTCTTGATGACATTCTTGAGCCATTCGAAGGCCTCCGGGTTCGTGAGGTCCACTATCGCAGCTGGAAAGGTCGTCACCACGATGTGGTATTCTGTTCCATCACCTTTTTTGACGAGGTAACCTCGTTTCGACGCTTCTTTGTAGAGTTCACCTTCGAGTGCTAAAAATGGATTGATGTACCCAAGCACTTTGATTCCTTCCTTTTCGAGTTTTTCGATGGTTTTCGGAAGCTCTGGATACAGTTGCTCAGAGTAAGACCAGTTCCAGAAAAGTTGTTTACCGAAGGTCGTGACTCGCCTTCCTTCCCAGTCTTGGATCCAGATGCCTGCAACCTTGAGGCCTTTCGATCTCACCTTATCGAGTTTCTTCAAAACGACGTCGGTACCACCTTGAATACCGAGCACGATGCCATCGTGAATCCACCCAGGAGGAGTGGGTTGTCTTCCGAGTAGTTCCGTCATGGTATAGAGCAACCCTTCCCAGCCTTCGTGTGAAGAGAGATACAGAGTCACAGGTAGCTGCCAGATCATCAGTTCGAAGAAATCTTTTTTGCTGAAATCGAACGTCATGTACGATGAACCGTCAACGAAGCAGAAGTATTTTCTCGAGGAAATGAACAACGGTTGTGGAAAGTACGTTGAGTACCAATCGCCACCGGCGTCGTACGCAAAATCGGCTATGAGCGTCAGGAAATCTTTTCTGTTCCTGCCGACACCCTGTTCAGAAACGAGTATTGGAACTTTCTTTCCACGCAGATCAAAATAAGAGTACTGTTCACCACAACCGTAAACATGTTCGTTTTCTTGGGCGGCGAGTCTGAACCAGATCCTGTTGTACCCATTCAGGGTGCGAAGTTTCACAACCAGCAAATCCTTTTGTTCGAGCAGCTCCATTTCTACGGCATCGTCAAAAATGACCTTTGAGTTCTCGATTCGGAAATGTTTGGCTGGAATCTTGCAGAAGAGCTCGTCTTCAACTTTGAAGTTCCCGTGGGACATGTGATAATTCGCTTCTCCACGACCATAGAACAACAGAGGTTTGCTGGGTGAATGTTTGAGCGAGATACTCCCAAAATTGATGGATAATTCTTCGCCATGAATTTTAATGTGCAACATGTTCATCACTTCCCTATTTCCATGACGATGCATTTTATTTCGGTCATCTCTTCGATGGCGAACCTCACACCTTCCCTCCCTAGCCCACTCATTTTGAATCCACCGTAGGGCATGAAGTCAGCCCTGTATCTTGCCGTTTCATTGACAATGACGCCACCGAACTGGAGTTCTTCTATAGCCTTGAACGCTTCGTTCAAGTTGTTTGTGAATATCGAAGCTTGCAGTCCGTACTTGGTTGAGTTGGCTTCCTCAATGGCTTCCTCAATGCGCTCGAATTGGTTGACGGCTACGGCAGGCCCGAAGAGTTCCTCAGTCATGATGGATGTTTCCTTCGATACTCGGGCGAGAACGGTGGGTTGAATCAATGTGCCCACACGTTTTCCGCCCGTCACGAGCTTCGCACCTTTTTGAATCGCTTCATTGATCCATTCTTCAATCCTTCTGGCGTTCGCTTCGTCTATCACAGGACCCATGTCGGTGTCTTCGTTCCTCGGATCTCCCACCTTTAAAGATTCCACGCTGGTCTTGAGCATGGAGAGAAATTCGTCATATATTTTCTTGTGCACGTACACCCTCTGAACGGATATACAAACTTGTCCAGCTATCGAAAAACCACCAGAAACGGTGGCTTTCACTGCTTTTTGAACATCGGCACTCTCACACACGATCATGGGTGTGTTAGATCCAAGTTCCATGCAGAGTTTTTTCAAACCAGCTTCTCTTCCTATAGTTTCACCTGTTGAGACACTACCCGTGAAA
>CAYXCE010000070.1:0-6859 GCA_964463395.1 uncultured Pseudothermotoga sp. | reverse complement strand
TGGTCATGTTGAAGGCCCTCATGAGTTACCACGAGGCGACCAAGGATCCGAGGGTCACGAAATTCATGTTGAACTATTTCAGATATCAACTTTCAAATTTGAGAACTAGACCTCTAGAGCATTGGGCTTGGGCCAGAGGTTTTGAAAACTTGGTTTCCATTTTCTGGTTGTACAACAGATTGAGGGAGCCTTTCTTGATCGATCTAGCCCGATTGATTCTCGATCAAACGATCAACTGGTCAGAAATATTCGCCGATTTTCCCTACCGTGAGCAGACCGAGAAGTACCTTTCGAAAGATTTCATGGCGAAGGTCAAATCTTACAGTGGATGGCCGAAGGTTCTCTCCCATCCAGAAGATTTTGGTCTCACAAAACACGAGGTTGAAAAACTGTTCTTCATATACCACACAACGCACGTCGTGAACGTTGCGATGGCTCTGAAAGAACCGGCCATGAGGTATCAAATCGAGCACGATGAGCGTTATCGAAAGATCGCTTTGAAGGCCATAGAAGATCTCATGAGGTACCACGGACAACCGAACGGCATGTTCAGTGGGGACGAGCATCTCAATGGCAGAAAGACCACGCAGGGAACGGAACTCTGTGCCGTTGTTGAGTTCATGTTCAGCCTGGAAAATCTGTTCAGAGTTTTCGGCGAACCACAGTTCGCAGATCATTTAGAGAAGATCACTTACAACGCCCTGCCCGCGACCATAAGGCCTGGATTCTACGCACACCAATACGACCAGCAGGTCAACCAAGTTCTATGCAGTGTTCAAAGGAGAGATTGGTACAACAACAACGACGATTCGAACATCTTCGGTTTGGAACCGAACTTCGGTTGTTGCACAGCTAACATGCACCAAGGATGGCCTAAGTTTGTCAAGAACCTCTTCATGCTCGATCAGAACGATGGTTTCGTCGCTGTGGCTTACGCTCCCTGTGTTCTGGATCACAGCTGGCCGGATGGACATCACTGTCAGATCTTCGAAGAGACGGATTACCCGTTCGACGATGAAATCTTCTTCTTCATCTCTTCATCTAAGGACATTCGTATCGCATTGAGAATACCATCTTGGTCCAAGTCAGCATCGATCGCTTTGAACAGTGAGAAGAGGGAGATTTCTGATCAACGTTTCGTCGTCTTACAGATACCGAGAGGGAAGAGCAGGTTGAAACTGCACTTCAATTTCGAGATCGAAGAAATTCCCTGGACTGATCACACGGTTTATTTACAACGAGGTCCTTTGGTCTTCAGTTTGAAGATAGAGGAAGAATGGAGGAAGATTCGAGGAAATGAACCGTTCGCAGATTACGAGGTGTATCCGAAGAGCGACTGGAACTACGCTCTGATACTCTCGAACAACATGAAGTTGATCAGAACCAAGGTATCCAAAGATGAGGTCCCCTTCTATTCCAAAACAGTTCCTTTGAAACTTCGAACCAAAGCGTTCAAAGTTCCCGAATGGACCTTGTTGAGGGGCTCAGCGGCCGAACCACCGAAGATCGACGAGAATCGTGTGGAGGAAAGTAAAGTCGACGAAGTGGAACTGGTTCCGTACGGTTGTACAGCCCTCAGGATTACAGAGTTTCCCTACGTGAAGCTCGAAAGGGGTGTTGAACATGAATGAAGCGCGCACGTACCTCATGAGATGTGAAAAGAGTCCAGCCGTTGTTTTCAGACCACTCGCTTTGGAACAGGTTCACATCGATGGTTATTTGGGAAAGTATTTGAAGAGGGCAGTGGAGGTTACCATACCCAGTCAGTACGAACTTTTGGAGAGTACCGGCCGGATAGACAATTTCAGAAGGGCCAGTGGAAAAATAGATAAAGATTTCCAAGGTTATTTCTTCAACGATTCCGACGTCTACAAATGGGTGGAAGGTTGTTCCTACGCACTCCTCTACGCCGAACCCATCCACAGAGAAAAACTCGAGAAAATCTTGGATGGCGTGATAGACGAAATCGTGGCGGCGCAGGATGAGGACGGTTATCTGAACACTTATTTCACTTTCGAACGGGCGAAAGACAGGTGGACCGATCTGGCGAACATGCACGAGCTCTACTGTGCAGGGCACTTGATACAAGCAGCTATAGCACATCGCAGAGTGACGGGAAAGAGTAAACTCTTCGATGCGGCGTTAAAACTGGCTAACCACATAAACAACGTTTTTGGATTCGGTAAGAAACGTGGAACTTGCGGTCATCCAGAGATCGAAATGGCTTTGGTGGAACTGTTCAGGGAGGTTGAAGATCCGGAATTTCTTCACCTTGCAAGGTATTTCATCATGGAGAGGGGTCATGGATTTGCGGGAGGAAGAGAATACACGATAGATCACAAACCATTTCTGGAATTGACGGAAATGGTTGGACATGCCGTGAGGATGATCTATCTTTGCTGCGGCGCTGCTGATTTCTATCTTGAAACAGCGAACGAAGATTTCTTCAGAACGTTGACGAACCTGTGGGAGAACATGACGGAGAAAAAATTGTACATCACTGGAGGCGTCGGTTCACGTCACGAAGGAGAAGCGTTCGGAGAAGAATACGAGTTGCCGAACAGGAGGGCCTACGCTGAGACCTGTGCTTCGATTGCCAACTTCATGTGGAATTGGAGGATGCTCCTCGCGACGGGCGATGCGAAATTCGCCGATACCATGGAGCAGATCCTTTACAATGGATTGCTTTCTGGAATATCTGTGGATGGAAAACATTACTTCTACGTAAACCCACTGGAAGATCTTGGAAAGCACAGAAGAAGAGAATGGTTCAACTGCGCATGTTGTCCGACGAATTTGGCACGCTTTTTACCCAGCCTTCCTGCATACATCTACACAGCGTCCGACGATTCCGTTTGGATTCACATCTACGAACGGAGTAATTGTGAGCTTTCTTTGAAGGGAAAATCTGTACAGATCCGCCAGCGTACAGATTATCCGTTCGATGGTCGCGTTGAGGTAGTTTTGAATTGTGACGAACCAGTCTTTTTCGATCTCATGCTGAGGATACCTGGATGGGCACATGATGTACGGATCGAAGTGAATGGAACTGAAACGAGTTTCGGTCTGAACAGAGGATACGCGAGAATAGCACGACTCTGGAGTGGTATCAACACCGTTTCACTCTCCATGCCGTTGGATGTAAGGCTCACGCAGAGTCATCCGTACGTACGCGAAAACGTTGGCAAGATTGCCATCCTGAGAGGTCCTGTATTGTTCTGTGCCGAGCAGATCGACAATCCCAACATCGATGTTTGGACATTCGCGGTTGATCCAGATGAAGTTTTCGATGCGTACACGGCTCACGATCCGATCTTGGGCAGGACAGTTTTCATAAAAGCCAAAGGCACAGAAGGTTTCAAAAGCTTTCACCTCTATGAACCTCACTCTAGAAGAAAAACACTCAGATCCAGTGAAATCACCCTCGTTCCGTACCATCTTTGGGCGAACAGGGAACCAGGTCCCATGGCGGTCTGGTTGAACGTCCTCGAATAGTTTTTTGAACTGCTCACGGTCTTCCATTGGACCGATCCGCATCGGTCCGATTCATTGTACCAGCCTCCTTTTTGCTGGAAAGATCGTCCTTTCAACGTCCCAAGCTTTTCGAGATATTTCGTGGTGAAAAAATGCTTTAAGTCAAGAAAACGAAAGCTTAAATTCGATTTTAAAAGATAAACGGGGATGTTTCGTGAAATAAGCCCATTGATCTGAGACTTTCCACGAAAAGGAAGCCTTGTTGTTCGACTGTGGTTTGAGTAAACTTTTTTTCTGGGAAGTATCAACGCTGTATCTGTTGTTACAAAAAATGGACATCAGCTTACTGAACGGGGTGTCTGTGAAAACTCTCATAAAGGAGGGATGTTTGTGAAAAAGTTCTTCGTGCTGATGGTGGCTTGCTTGCTCGCCGCAGTGATCCTCGGTCAGGTATCGCTGCCCAGAGAAGAGACAGTGTACATAGCCGGAGCGCTCTGGGGACCGGCCACGACCTGGAACCTCTACGCAGCACAATCTACATGGGGAACCGATCAGTTCTTGTTCGTTCCACCCTTCATCTATGACTTGGGCAAAGACGCTTGGCTCCCCATGCTGGCGGAGAGCTATCACTTCATCGATGACAAAACTTTGAGGATCAAGCTGAGAGAAGAGGCTAAGTGGAGCGACGGGGTGCCCATCACTGCCGATGATTTCGTGTACACCTTCGATCTCACCAAGAGGCTCGGAATAGGTCCAGGTACTGGTTGGAGCGATTACATCGAGTATGTGAGAGCGATCGACAGAAAAACTGTCGAATTCAGAGCGAAGACGGACAATTTGAACTATTTCCAGTTCCTTTCGTACTCACTCGGTACAGATCCGATGCCGAAGCACGTCTATGAAAGGTTGGAAGCACAGAAGGTGAACATAAGAGATTGGGTCAACGACGATCCGAAAGAACAAGTGGTCTCTGGACCTTACAAGTTGTTCTACTACGATCCGAACATAGTGATCTACGAAAGGATCGACAACTGGTGGGGTAAAGACATATTCGGTTTGCCGAGACCCAAATACATCGCCCACGTCATTTACAAAGATAACCCCGCAGCGAGTCTCGCCGTCGAGCAGGGTGACGTCGATTGGGCAGGATTGTTCATACCCAGCGTGTGGGAACTGTGGGAGAAGAAAAAATTACCGATCGGAACTTGGTACAAGAAAGAACCTTACTACTTACCAGACGGTGTGGGATTCGTTTACGTCAACAACACCAAGCCTGGCTTGAACAATCCAGAGGTGAGAAAAGCCATCGCTCACGCCGTTCCTTACTCTGAAATGCTGAAGAAGGCCTATTTTGGATACGGAAGCCAGGCTCACCCATCGATGGTCATCGACTTGTTCGAACCGAACAAGCAGTACATAGACTATGATCTGGCTAAGAAAACGTTTGGAACGGCGGACGGGAGAATACCAACGGATCTAGCAAAGGCGAACAAGATACTGGATGACGCTGGTTTCAAGAGAGGACGCGATGGCATAAGGGTGGCGCCGGATGGCACGAGGCTCGGACCTTACACGATCTCTGTTCCGTACGGTTGGACCGACTGGATGATGATGTGCGAAATGATCGCCAAAAACCTCAGAGAAATAGGTATAGATGTTGCAACGGAATTCCCAGACTTCTCCGTCTGGGCTGACAGGATGACGAAAGGTACCTTCGATCTGATCATCTCTTGGAGCGTTGGACCTGGATTCGATCATCCTCTGAACATCTACAGGTTCGTCCTCGACAAGAGGCTCTCGGCACCGGTCGGCGAAGTGACTTGGGCTGGAGACTGGCAAAGATACGACAACGACGAGATCGTGAAACTGCTCGATTCGGCAGTATCCACACTCAATCCTGATGTCAGAAAGAAAGCCTACTTCAGGATACAAGAAATAATCTATAGAGATATGCCGAGTGTTCCGGCGTTCTATACGGCACACTGGTACGAATTTTCTGAAAAATATTGGATCAATTGGCCTTCTGAACAGAATCCGTACTGGTTCAGACCATCACCATGGCACGCCAACACTTTGCCAACTCTCTTCGGTATCTCTGCCAAGAGCAAGCCACAACCGATACCCACTTGGTTCGAAACGACAGAAAAAGGTGGTTTTCTGATACCAACTTCTAAGATCTTCGCGGATCTCCAAGCGGTAGGAAAGTGAGGAACCTCGCACCCCAGCCCACACAGGGCTGGGGGTTTTTTCTGATTGTAAAGGTGCTCAGCTTGAACCTGGAAGATTTTAAATTAGTCTTTTGATCGAATGGAAAAAGAAATCGTCATCTATTGCGAATAACGTAGAAAATAATCCGATCGAATGTCACGATTGTTGTTTATGTATGTTCACTTTTTATCGCCAGCCTTTTCGCTCGATCCCGCTTTATGGTTCAATGTTACAAACACAATGTAATATCCCAAGTGTGTGATGTAAGGGTCCTAATTTCGCGTTTTTTCTCACTGTTTCTAAATTTTTCTCGGTTTGACTGGGGTGAACGTTCATATTATTCTAAAAAATGGATACAGATCGTTATCAAACCACGTATCGTTCTTGGGATTATACCTCTCTCATCGTTTGAATTTACACGGAACGGTTCTGTCGATCAGTTTGCACGATTTTTTAGGATCGTCAGAATTCGTTTCTAAAACGCGGTGAGGAGGTGGTGGTGTGAGGAAATATCTCATCTTCATGATTCTGGGTATTTTGACGGCTCTTCTCTTCGGACAGGTCGCTCTACCCAGGGAAGAAACGCTTTACGTCGTCGCACAGTTGGGAGGACCGGCCACAACGTGGAACCTGTATTCGGCGCAGACCACATGGGGAACCGAGCAGATCCTGTACATACCGGCGTTCCTCTACGACCCAGGTAAGGACGCTTGGTTACCGCTTCTCGCAGAAGGTTACCACTTCGTGGATGGAAAGACGATACGCATCAAGATCAGGAACGAAGCTAAGTGGAGCGACGGTGTTCCCATCACGGCTCAGGATTTTGTCTATACCTTCGAACTCACCAAGAAGCTCGGTATAGGTCCAGGAGTGGGTTGGAACGATTACATCGAGTACGTGAAAGCTGTGGACAACAAAGTGGTAGAGTTCAGGGCGAGGGCAGACAACCTCAATTACTATCAACTGTTGTCTTACACCCTCGGTGCGAAACCCGTTCCGAAGCACGTCTATGAGAAACTCGAGGCTCAAGGTGTGAACATAAGAGATTGGGTCAACGGTGATCCAAAAACGCAAGTGGTGTCCGGACCATACAAGCTGTTCTACCACGATCCCAGCATCGTCGCCTACGAGCGCATCGATGACTGGTGGGGAAAGACGGTGTTCGGTCTCCCAAGGC
>CAYXCE010000069.1:6144-6920 GCA_964463395.1 uncultured Pseudothermotoga sp. | reverse complement strand
CCGATGACCCACGTACAGCGTGTTGGCATCCGTTAGAAAGACTTTTGCGCCGATGGACTTCAGTTTCTCTACAAGAATCCTCAGATACTGCGGTCTGATGAAAGAGAGGTTCCCATACTCTCCAAAATGGAGCTTTATGGCGACGAAATCGTTTTTCTTGATGAGAGAGTTCAACTCGATTTTGTCCAACAACGAGTTGAATTTGTCGAGCAAGTTCATGTTGCTGTTGGTGCTCATGTCTGTGAAATAAACGATCGACAAAGGTTGAACCTCCTTCAGTACAATCTGAACTTCTCAACGAGTTTTGCAAAATTGTTCGATTCTTCGTTCCAAATTCTATCAAATTCTTTCGACGTGGCACCTTCGTCGATGGCTTTTCTGTAGAAATCATCACCGATGAGCAGATCAAAATAGTACCGTTCCGTTTCGTCGTGCACGTAGCTGTCCCATCTGAAACGATCTGGATGGAGCTTCTTCAAGGTGGCGATCAGATCGATAGCCAGATGGAGAGGCTTGATCTTTCTTTTATCGAGGACGAAGAATTCCAAGCCATGGCATATTTGACCAGCCAATTTGAAAGCGTACGGAACGAAGGTTCTCTCTCTGAAGACGACTCCTTCGTGATGGAATTTTCTGAGCTCGTCGTACAATTTCCAAGAATCTATCCACGGAGCTCCTATGAATTTGAACGGGTGCGTCGTGCCTCGACCCACGGAAACGTTCACTCCTTCGAGCAGGCAGAATCCCGTATAAAGTATCGTGTGCTCGAGCGAGGG
>CAYXCE010000069.1:0-6134 GCA_964463395.1 uncultured Pseudothermotoga sp. | reverse complement strand
CTGCGGGCGTCAAACCGTATCTGAGTGGGAGTGAATAACCCCCAACGAAGCTTTCGAATACCTTTTTGATCACGGGTCCTTCGACCTTATTCGAAAGGGGATTAGGTCTGTCCAGAACGACGAATTTGATTTTGCTTTTTCCACACTCTTCCATACAGTAGGCCATGGTGTAGATATAAGTGTAGAAACGAAGACCGACGTCTTGGATGTCGTAGATCAAAACGTCCAAACCATCGAGCATCTCACGTGTGGGTCTGACCCTATCACCGTAGAGCGAGTGAACGACGATGTTGTGTCGTGGCTCAACTGTATCGAGAATTTTTTCACCGTCCGCTGCGGCGGTGAAAATCCCATGCTCGGGTCCGAAGAGCTTGACGAGTTTCAATCCACTCTCGACGAAGAGGTCTATGTTGCGCCTCAAATCTTTATTTATACCTGTCGCATTCGTGACGAGACCTATTCTCAAATTTTTGTACCGATCAATGAATCGCTCAAGAAAAACATCTAGGCCGAGCTTCACCGGCTTTTTCATTTGATCGCCCCCTGGGTCATGCCAGCGATGAAGAATCGTGAGAATATCAGAAACATTATCACAGTGGGAGCTATGGACAAGGTCAAGCCCGCGAACAACAGCGGCCATTGGATGGAATATTCACCGAAGAATATGGACACGGCCAAAGTTATCGTGGCTTTAGAACGATCGTTTATCAGGATCAAAGGAAAGAAGAAGTCGTTCCAAACGTTGACGAACGTCACTATCGCCACTATGGAGAGCGCCGGTTTGATGAGCGGAAGGATCACCCTGTAATAGATGTACCCGACACCAGCACCGTCTATTCGCGCGGCTTCGCAGAGCTCGTTCGGTACCGCATCTATGAAATTTTTGAGGATGAACACCGAGAACGGTATGTTGACCGAACTGTAGACGAGGATCAAACCTAACAGGGAATTCGTCAGGCCCATGTTTCTCAACAAGATGAATATTGGTATAACGGCGAGTCTTGCGGGCAAGGCCAGCCCGAGCATGGAGTAGAGAAAGATGGCCCTTCTGAAACTGAAGTCGTATTTCGAGATCATGTAGGCGAACATGCTCGCGAGCATCGCCACGATCATGACTGTGATACCTGCCACGAACAAACTGTTTCGATACCCCACACCGATGTTGGCGAACCTCCAAGCCTTGGTGAAATTGTCGAAGATGAACTTGGATGGCAACGAAAAGGGTTTCAAAAACAGTTCACGCATCGTTTTGAAAGAGTTGAAGATCATCATCGTGAATGGAACGAGTATGATCAAAGCGTATATAGAAAGAAAAACGTAAGCGAGGATTTTTCCAAATCTGCTGAATCTGATCATGCTCTTTCCCTTCTTTCGACGAGAAAAACATAGAGAATCGAAAGTGGCATCACGATGGCGAAGATGAACACCGTGACTGCCGCTCCGAGTCCCATGTCTATGTAAGCGCTACCGAGTCCACCAAAGGCTGTTCTGTAGAAGACCGTGCCGAGCACGTCGGTCTTCCTGAAAGGTCCAGCTTGCACACCCGTCATGGCGTAGACCATGTCGAAGACGTTGAAACTACCTATGAACAGGAGTATCAGCAGCGTTCTGAAAGTGGGAACGACCAAGGGAAAAACTATCTTCGAGGCGATCTTCCAGTTGCTCGCACCGTCTATGTAAGCTGCTTCGATCAGATCGGGAGAGATGTTCAACATTGCCGCCAGAATGACCAGAACGTAGAAACCGAGGTGGCGCCAGGTGTTGACCAGGATGATGCTCATCAGCGCCGTGGATGGATCTCCCAGCCAAGGCCTCGCCAAACCCTTCAAGCCAACGAGTTTGAGAAAATTGTTCACCAAACCGATTTGAGGGTTCAGAAACAAATTCCACATGAAACCAACGATGACGAGCGGGATCATGTTCGGCATGTAGACGACCGTCCGAAAGACCTTCGCTCCAGCGAGTTTGCTCGCGAGCAAGAAAGCTATCAAAAAACCTAAACCCAATTCGAGGGAAGATGCGACCAAGAAAAAATAAATGTTGTGAAAGAAAGCGTTGAAAACCTCTTTGGAAAATCCACCGAAGAACATCTCTCTAAAATTCTTCAAACCCACGAAGACTTTCGGGCCAACACCCTTCCACGAATAAAAGCTCAAAATGAGACTATCGAAAAGAGGGTAGACAACGAAGAGGGAATAAAGAAAGAGTGCGGGAACAACGAACAACAGAACGTATCTTATCTTCACTCTCATCCTCTTTCACCCCAACATTTGAAAGCCCCAGCCTTCCGGCTGGGGCGTGTTTGCTATCATTTTCCGAGTCTCTTCTTCAGAGGCTCATACCATTGAGATATTGCCTCTTGAGCTCGCTTAGAAAGCTCTTCTGGTGTGATCTTACCGGCGTACATTTCCTGCATACCGGGACTCAGAACATCGTCATAGAGGGATGGTTTCTGCGTGACGAACACAGAACCGACCCAGTACACGTAAGGTGAGGCGTGCTTCTGATAAACTTCCATGACTTCCTCGAACAGTGGATCTTTGGGTAGCTGAGCACCCGAAACGGCGGGGATGTTGTAGGTGATGTTAGAGAAGATGGTACCGAACTTCGGTGTCGCACAGAAGCGGAGTATTTCGATGGAATCTTGCAAATTCTTCACATTCGAGGTGAGCGTTATGGCCCCGTCCATGTAGACATAAGCGTATGGTTTTTGATCTTTGCTGATGGGAGGAACCATGAAGTAACCCACTTTGATGTCCGGATTCAGATCTCTCCAGTTCTGATAACCCCAGATACCATAGAAGACCATCGCAGCTTGACCGAAGGCGAAAGCCGCATTCATGTCCGTCGTGGCGTTCGCTAGGAAACCGTCTTGATAGTAAGCCTTCAGCTCGTTGAGCCTGCGGTTGAGATCTGTGAATTTCGGATCCAAAAAGTCCGTTTCACCATCGATGAGTTTCTTGATCCATTCAGGTCCGAGCACACTGACGCCGCACATGGCATGCTGCATCGTCAAAGTCCACGCCTCTTTTCCAGGTATGAAGAAAGGTGTGATACCATTTTTCTTCAAAGTTTTTGCGATCTCGACGAGCTCGTCCCACGTTTCTGGTTCTTTCAATTTGAATTTGTCGAAGTATTCCTTGTTGTAGAATATTCCGACCACCTGCACGGCGAACGGTACTCCATACTTTTTGCCTTCGTACGTCACGGATTTCAAGATCGTTTCAGAAAAGTTCGAAAAATCGACGTACTCATCGATGGGCAAGTACAGCTTGTTTTCGATCATCACCTGAGTTCTACCACCAGGGAGCCTCCTCGAATACACTATGTCCGGTCCCGTACCAGTTTGTAATGCCACGGCTATTTTTGCGTCGTACTCTGTCGGTGTGATCGCCATGAAGTTGATCTTGATGTCTTTGCCCATCTTTCTGAGCTCTTGCTCGACTTGCTTCCACACTTCCGCGTCTTGACTTCTCCAGCTCCAAACCTCTCCAGCAATTGCCAGAATACAAACGAAAACGGCCACCAAAACGAGTAACCTTCTCACACCTTCACCTCCCAAGGAATGGTTCCAATTTATTATATCAAATGCACAAATTGGGTATGATATACATATCGAAAAAGCAAAAAGGCGTGCTTTACGGCACGCCCAGTTGCTGTCAAAGCGATTCAACCAGCGAATTGGATCGCCTGCCCAGCGACGATGTACCAAGTTACGAACAAAGCGTTGATGAACGCGCCGACGTAAATGCTACCCGTTCTTCGATAGAAGAAGGAGGATATCATTCCGGCGACGGCCGTGAGGAAAACGAATTGGTACGCAACGATACCCAGCAACGGTTGAGTCGGGAAGAAGAGTGTCTCTGTGGTGAGGAGCTTTCCAACTTGTAATGCGACGAGGATGGCGATTCCAAGGCAGTTAGCTAGGGCAGAAGAGACCATCCAAACCGCAGTCGTTGTCGTTTCGTTTTTGAATTCCTTCGCTTTGAGCTGTCCATTCAAAACCAGCGAGTTCACGAGTGCAAACAGAGCGAACGGTGGTAGGAACTTGATGAATATCCAGAACCTTGAAAAGTCCATCGGTTTTAGTGCGATCACCCACCATCGAAAATCCACTTTGAAAGCCCACTGCACGATCGATAAAACGATGTGTGTCGCAAAAACAGTGCAAACTGCCAGAGCGAAAGCCTTCCACAATTTGACTAAACTGAACTTCGGTTTTTCGGGGCTCGTTGCCAAACCGTAGGTGACCAGATTGCCGCCGATTCTTCGATGGTAGACGAAATGCCAAGCGATGAACAGAGCTATCGCTATCAGAGAGTTGAAAGTTGCCCATCGTGCAAAACCTATCGTTAACGCTTGGGGCCAGAAAGCGTTCGGTGTGGGTGTCCTTCCACCGGGCTGCTGGAACCTGAAGAACGTGAACGCGGGAATCGCGGTGACCAAGAAAAACCCAGCGAGCCACGTCACGATGCTCAAAATCTTGTTCGAAACTTTAAAACCTTCAGGTTTGTAGGTGAGAGAAGAGAAGTGATTGACGTTCAGCAGACAAGTACCGTAGCTGAGCAAGAACATGATGGCTCCGATCAGCGCCAAGAGTGTACCGAATTCCTTCCACGGCCAAATTTGATTCTTTGGATCGATGTACTTCGGAGGTTTGATGGAATCTTGTAAAAATTCGATCGCGTAACCTATGGCTTCTCTCGACAAATGATCACCTGGATGCGTACAGTTTGGTATGTAGAGTTTCCTTGCAGATTCATCTTCAAAACTGCCGTACAACTTTCCGGGAGTCACATCTTCCTGCGTTCCAAAGGCTGTCTTGAGCTTCTGAGTCTTGACGATGTCTTTGGCTTTCTCCACTCCCCACATCAATCTGCTGAATTCATCGTACTTACTGAAAATCACCGCAAAGTTGAATTTCGTTTCGGCAGTAACTTTTGGAGCACCGTAGGTTTCAGAGGAAGATCCCACCAAGATGACAGTTCTAACGAGGTCTGGATACTTGCCAGCGGCGCTCAGTGTGGACCATCCACCCATCGAATGCCCTTCGACAGCTATGTTGTTTTTATCGACGAAAGGAAGGCTTGCAAGATAAAGCAAACCATCGTCCGCACCCCGAGCTGGATTTGCAAGACCACCTTTGATTTGCTCCGAATAACCATGTCCTGCCATGTCCATAGCGAGCACGACGTAACCTCTGCGGGCAAATTCAATGTTGAAACCACTCTGCGTCTCTCTCGAGTTGATGTAACCATGCATCGTGAGAACTGCGGGAGCAGGTTTTTCACTGCTCACACCTTTCGGAATGAACAGAAGTGCACTGAGAATTTTCCCATCTCTGTTGGCGATTCTGACTTCCTTGACTTGTACCCGTCCGAAATCAGTCTGCACAAGATGGGCGATGAGGCTACCGACGAAGATGAGAGCCAGTGAGATCACCACGAAGACCACACTCTTCCGCACAAATACACCCCCCTCACAAAAAATAAGGCTACACCCAATTAGGCGTAGCCTTTCTTCCAATCTCCAAGCTACTGCAATAGCATATAAATCAGAACAGATACTGCCTACGAACGAGAAAGCTGAACGAACCGCAGATGAGCACAAAAATTGAAGGAATGGAAACTTTTTATAGTAAAATTGCTTCGGAGGTGACAACTTTGAAGAACGTGTTGGTTGTGCTGCTCATGGTACCTTTGATTTTGTTGGGAGCCTCGTTTCAAGTCGAAACAAATTTAGAACATGATTTCGAATTATCGTATGACTGGTTGAAATTCAGACTAACGGTACCTTTTATGGGCACTAAATTCGTTGCCAGCGGTGGGTTTAAAAAAGATAATCTGATCTTCCCACCTTATTCTGAAAATCTGAAGGGCCATTATTGGTATTGGGATGAAGGATACTTCAAATACCAAGATAAAGTACTCGATATTGACGCAGGGGTGAAGCAAAACAAAGTGGGGCCTGGGCAAATCTACAATCTGTTCGTCTCAGAGAACGGATTTTCTTATCCAACCATAAGAGTTGTTGGTCGGACAGAACAATTGGTGGTGGAAACACTTTGGGGAGGGTTGAGACCGTTCGGGACGGAAAACAAACCAGTCAAGGCTTTCATCTATAGGAGATTGGCT
>CAYXCE010000068.1:0-6927 GCA_964463395.1 uncultured Pseudothermotoga sp. | reverse complement strand
GTCCATGGCTTTTTGAATGTAAACTTCGGTGAGTGTGTCGACGTTGCTGGTCGCTTCGTCCAAGATCAGGATATCTGGATCAGCCAAGAAGGCTCGTGCGATCGTTATGAGCTGTTTCTCACCGTAAGATATGTTCGTTGCTTCCTCATTTATCACGGTGTCGTACCCGTCTGGGAGGGCCATGATGAAGTGGTGCGCCTGAGCCATCTTCGCCGCACGTTCTATTTCTTCCTGTGTGGCGTTTTCTTTACCGTAAGCGATGTTCTCTCTGATGCTACCGTTGAACAACCAAGTGTCCTGCAGGACCATACCGAAACATTTTCTCAGATGGTTTTTATGAATATCCCTGATGTCTATCCCATCCAGTTTTATGCTACCTCTCTGTATCTCGTAGAACCTCATGAGGAGGTTCACCAGAGTAGTCTTTCCTGCACCCGTGGGCCCAACGATGGCGATCCTTTGACCACTCTTCACCTCTATGTTCAAATCTTCTATCAAAGGCTTTTCCGGCACATAGCTGAAATAGACTCTCTCGAACTCGATGTCTCCTTTCGCCCTTTCGATCTTGAGGGCATCGGACTTTTCTGGTTTTTCTTCCTCTTCATCGAGAACCTCGAAAACTCTTTCGGCAGCAGCTATCGTTGATTGGATCAGGTTCACGATGTTGGATATCTGTACGATCGGTTGAGTGAACTGTTGGGAGTACTGGATGAACGCTTGAACGTCACCTATGGTTATAGCCCTTCTGGTCACAAGGATACCTCCGACCACGGAGACTATGACGTAGCCAAGATTGCCTATGAACCTCATCAAGGGCATGATCATACCAGAGAGAAACTGCGCCTTGTAACTCGCATCACAGAGTTGCTCGTTGATTTTCTCAAATTTTTGAATTGCGTCCTTTTCTCTACAATAGGCCTTGACCACCGTGTGCCCCGCATAAACTTCCTCCACATGACCGCTGAGTTCTCCCAATCTCTTTTGCTGGTTTGAAAAATGCTTCTGAGAATACTTGGCGATGAGAACAGTTGTGATGATGCTCAAGGGTAGAGTCAACATCGTGATACCCGTGAGTAGAGGGCTTATGGTGAGCATCATGATCACAACACCGATCATCGAGATTATTCCTGATACAAATTGAACAAAACTCTGTTGAAGTGTGTTGCTGATCAGATCGACATCGTTTATCACACGGCTCAATATTTCACCGTGAGTTCGCGAATCATAAAACTTGAGCGGGAGTCTGGCGAGTTTCTCGGAGATATCTTTCCTCATCTTCATGACTATCCTCTGTGAAACTCCCGCCATGATGTATTGTTGTACATAGTGTAAAAACGCACTCAGGATGTAAAGAACACTGACTTGAAACAATATCTTCGCAACGTACGAAAAGTTTATCCCCGCACCGGGTAATCTGAGCATCTTCGCCATGATGCCGCGAAAAATTTCTGTGGTCGCTTTACCCAGTATTTTTGGAGCCACTATGGTTAGTAGTGTTGCAACGATGGTTATGACCAGAACAATCGCGATGGGAAAAAGGTATGGTCTGAGATAAGCCAACAATCTCTTCAAGGTTCCTTTGAAATCTCTGGCTTTCTCCGCGGGTCGAGTGAAGATGGGACCGCCTGGCCTTGGGCCTCTGTCTGGGAATGGTCCGAATCGTGTAGCTGGCCTTCTTTCATTTGTCATTCAGTTCACCTCCAACTGCTGCTTCCTCTTCTGAAATCTGTGAAAGAACTATGTCGCGGTATACCTGACAAGTCTGCATGAGTTGACCGTGTGTACCGACACCTTCGACCTTGCCATCTTTCATGACCACGATCTGGTCTGCGTGCATTATCGTTGCAACTCTCTGTGCAACAACTATCACCGTGGAATCCTTCGTTTCCTTGAAAAGTTTTGCACGGATTCGTGCGTCCGTTTTGAAATCGAGAGCAGAAAAAGTGTCGTCGAACAAGTATATTTTTGGTCTTCCAGCGATCGCTCTCGCTATGGATATCCTCTGCTTCTGACCTCCAGAGAGGTTCGTTCCACCCTGTGCGACGGTACTGTTCAAACCCTCTGGCATCTTCTGTGCGAATTCGTTCACCTGTGCTATCTCTGCGGCCCTGAAGATATCTTCGTTGGTGAGTTCCTCCCGACCGAATCGGATGTTCTCCGCTATAGTTCCTGAGAATATGATCGGCTTTTGTGGTGCATAACCCATCATCTTTCTGAGCTTTTCGAGGGGGATTCTTTTCACATCCACCCCACCGATCTTGACGGATCCCTCGGTCACATCGTAGAACCTCATGATCAGATTGAGTATGGTCGTCTTACCAGAACCCGTACCACCGATTATGGCGGTTACCTGTCCCGGTCTGGCCGTGAAAGAAACATTCCGGAGGGCTGGTTCCTTTGCACCGGGGTAGTGGAAGGTGACGTTTTCGAATTCTACGATACCTCCGTTCAACGGTTCTTCAACAGTTTCCGATTCTGTAATGGAAGATGGTGTCTGCAGAACTTCGAGGACTCTCTGTGCGGAAACAGAAGCACGCGGCAAGAAAACGAAGATCATTGAAATCATTATGAAAGAAAAGAGTATCTGCATCACATACTGCATGACAGCCATCATGGAACCAACTTGGAGTTGACCGATGTCTATCTGCTTGGCACCGAACCATATCAACGCCACGATGGTGAAATTCATCACGATGGTCATTATTGGAAAAACGATCGCACCGATTCTGTTCACCTTGAGTGCCGTTTGTGTCAAATCGATGTTCGCGCCTTCGAACCTCTTCTTCTCGTATTCTTCCTTGTTGAACGCTCTGATGACTCGTATTCCCGTTATCCTTTCTCTCAAAACGAGATTCAACCTGTCTATCTTCTGTTGCATACTCTTGAACAGTGGCATCACCCTTGCGAAGATCAAATACATACCTAACGCGGCGATTGGAACGGATATCAAGAGTATCATCGTGAGCTTTGCATTCTTCGAAACCGCCATAACTATGCTCCCAACAGCGACGATCGGAGCCCTTATGACCATCCTCTGGACCATCACCAAGGCTTGTTGTATCTGAGTTATATCGTTCGTAGTTCGTGTGATCAGCGAGGCTGTACTAAATTTGTCTATCTCAGCAGGTGAGAAATCCTGAATTTTCTTGAAGAGATCTTCTCTGAGATCTCTACCAGCACACATAGCGGCTCTCGAAGAGGTGGCACTCATCAAAACTATTGCGATGACCTGAATCAAGGAAACGATCAACATCCTTCCTCCGATCTTCCAGATATACTCAACATCTCCTTTGGCTATGCCTTTATCGACTATTTGAGACATCAAATCTGGCAGATAGAGCGTTACGTAAGAATCGACTATCACGAGGAGAACGGTCACGACGACCAACCAAAAATACGGCTTGAGGTATTTCAGGATCTTAAGCACCACGATCACTCCTCAGATGGTTCTTCAAATTCGAAACGATCCTATCCAAGAACTCTTTGAGCTGGTTTTTTTCCTCGTTGGAAAATCCATGCGTAGCGATTGCTTCGATTTTTTGCATCTGTTCCTTCAGGAACTCGCATTGATCTTTGCCTTTTTCGGTCAGATAAACTCGTTGAAGTCTCCTATCTTTTTCATCCTGTTTTCTATGTATCAATCCTGCTTTTTCCATCCTCCTGAGCACGATAGCAACCGTGGCGGGCCTCAAGCTGAGTTTCTCAGCGATCTGGTTCTGTGTGATACCCTCGTTCTTTTCGACGATCATCAGCATGGGTGGTTGACCCGGATGTATATCGCGTTGCTCTAATTCTTTGTGGAGGAGGTGAAAATGAAGCCTTTGAATGACCAAGAAACGTTTGAAAATCGCATCGTCGTTCATACCGGTACCTTCTTTCATTTGACGTCTAACAATTAGACGTCTATATATTAGCACCAAGGATGATGGAATGTCAAGTACCGGATGGAAATTGGTTCTCTCAGATGAAAAAGTATCCATTGACATATATATGCATATTCATAGAAGTGTTGAATATGTACAGTCCTTGGGGTTGCAGACTAGGGTTGGGCTTCAGGCACAGATATGGATGGTTTTACAAACCTAGAAAATTTGGTGGCTGGACTTGGTGGTGCCCTCGGCACAGAACGGACAAGGAATCTCTGGATGCTTACAGAAAATGGCTCGAAGAAAAGATGAAGCTGGTTGATGAAGCATTGAAAAAAGAAAAATCCGAGGAACAGAAAGCATGAGACATCGTTTTGGAAAGGGGCGCGGGGGACACTTTCTGGAAACTCTCGTGCTCCTGTTGATCGCCGAGCAACCGTCGCATGGATACGAAATAGCCAAAAAGTTGAGCGAACTTGGATTCGATTTCGGCAACATCGCGGTTATGGGGAACCTCTACAGATTGTTGTCCAGGTTGGAAATGCAAGGCTTGGCTCGGTCACAGTGGGACCTCTGTGATCCAGGACCAGCGAGACGGGTCTACAAGATCACTGAGGCAGGTAAAGAATTCCTCGAGTTCTGCGCTGAGAGACTCAAGTTTCAAAAACACATGCTCGAGGAATTCTTCAAAAGATATGAAAAACTATCTGACCAGCGAAGAGAGTGAGAGACAGAGTCTGAGCAATCTGTAGGCTTCAAGATAATTCGAAGTTTTGAACCATAAAGTCCTCGCATCTATCCTCTGAACGCTTGGAAGCATCGAAGCTATTTCGGCGAAAGCTGAGTTGTAGAAGCTCAACTTCACTTCTACTGGCCCAGGTTCAATCGTTGGCTTGAAAGATCTCACCTTTCTCAGTGCTTCTTCAACGCCGGATCTCAGTTTACCTTGAACAACTTCGAATGGATAGAGTTTAGCTGAGTACCTTCCAACTGCCTCCTTGACGACCACCCCTACGAAATCGTTGAGCTCTTTTTTCGCACATTCTACGGTCAGTTGATCTCCCGTGACGAGCGCCACAGGAACGTTGAAACATCCCGCCACCCTCGCATTCAAGCCTGCTTCACTCAGTTGTTTACCGTTCACCTCGACCGAGAAAGCTCTGCCCGTGTAAGTGTGGTCCATAATCGCTGGTGCACTGCCTGCCCTCGCGTGGTAACCCACGAAAAACACTGCATCAAAGCTCTCATCTATGCCTTCCATCATGCTCATGGGCTTTGGACTGCCACTGATGAGTACCGCTTTCGGATGAAGCTCTTCTATGAGGATATTATCCATGGTGTTGTGAGCATCGTTCACCACGACTTCCCTCGCACCGAATTGAACAGCCGCTTCCACGACGGTGTTGACTTCTCTCGTCATCAGCTTTCTGAACCTCTCATACTCTTTATGCTCGGGCGATACGTGGTCCAACCCCACCACCCCGGAGATACCTTCCATGTCGGCAGAGATGAAAATCTTCATCCTATCATCCCTTCCTCTTCGAACATTCTTCCACGAATCGTTCAAACAGTCTGAAAGGCTCTGCGTGTTTCTCGAACATCCTCTCAGGATGCCACTGAACACCAAGAACGTAACGGTCTCGATCGATCGATTCAACAGCCTCAATTATTCCATCGCTCGAACGTGCGATAATTCTTAAAGAAGGAGCAACCTTCTTTATCGCCTGATGGTGGAAACTGTTGACCAAGAACTTTTCCATTCCGACGATGGAAAACAGAAGACTGTCCCTTTCAACGAACACAACGTGGGTGGGAGCATAAGCCGGTGCTTCCTGATAGTGCTTCAAAACATCTTTAAGCTCGGTTCTTATATCTTGATGGAGTGTCCCACCGAGAGCCACGTTGATCAATTGAATACCTCTGCAGATACCGAAGATAGGTTTCTTCCTTTCAAAAAAAGCTTTGCAGAGGGCTATTTCAAGTTCATCTCGTTCGGGGGTTATCTGACCAAGACCTGGTCGAGGTTCTTCATCGTAGTGACGTGGATCTATATCAACACCGCCAGAAAACAAGACACCATCGAGATTGTCGACCAGCTGAAGTAAATCTTCCGATCTCTGTAGAATGGGAATCAAGATAGGCAAAGCTCCAGCTTTCTCTAAAGCTTGGTAGTAGCTCGTATTCAGCTTGAGCGCTTCTTGATCTATGGAACAAGTGATGCCAACGATCGGTCGCACAATTTTATTCTAACTCGAACTACGCATTCGAGCAAGTGATCCACCCGTTTCGGAATCGAACAGCATCAAGTCCTTGAACTCAACACAAAGAAAAAGCTTTTGAGCGACGGAAAATCTTTCATCTGAAGGTCTCAAAACTTTGACCATCGCTTGTTCGATCGAAACGGTCACGATCTGCTCTCTACCCATCGATTCGACTTCGTAAACTACCGCTTCGACACAAACCGCATTCGCGATCATTCTTTCTGAAAGGAGCCCTTTCTCCGGTCTGAAGCCCAGGATGACCTTCTTGCTCGGAAGTTGTTCCAAGAAATTTTTTGGTACTTCGGCAGGTTTTCCCTCTATCGAAAACCGCGATCCGTCGGATTCAGCCTTCAACAAGTTCGCGGGCGGATTTCCTATGAAACTCGCAACGAAAGTGTGCTTGGGATCGTTATAGATCTCCTCAGGTGAGCCGACTTGAACGAGTTTTCCATTGTTTATCACTGCGATCCTGTCAGCTATCGCAAGCGCCTCAGCTTGATCGTGAGTGACGTAAACTGACGTGATGTTAAGATCTTTCTGCAATCTCTTCAGCTCCGTTCGAACACTGATCCTCAACAATGCATCGAGGTTGCTCAAAGGTTCGTCGAACAAGAGTATCTGAGGTTGTTTAACCAGTGCACGGGCTATGGCGACTCTCTGCTGTTGACCTCCGCTGAGTTGCCAAGGATACCTATCGAGGAGCGCTTCTATCCTCAACATGCTCGCAACTTGATGGACTCTTTCAGATATGGTCTTCTTATCAACTTTTTTTAGTGTGAGTGGAAAAGCTATGTTCTCGA
>CAYXCE010000067.1:0-7002 GCA_964463395.1 uncultured Pseudothermotoga sp. | reverse complement strand
CCACATAAACAGGAATTTCGATTATTGGCAGGCAATATTTGAAATCTACAAAGCTGTACGAAAACTCGGTTACAACGTCGATTTCGTCTTCGAAGACGATGACATCCAACCTTATCAGCTCTTGATAGTCCCGTACGCGATGTATCTACCTGAAAAATTCATTGAGAAGATCAAAGCCTTTGAAAAACCTGTGTTAGTGACTTGCATGAGTTCTATGAAAGACGAGTACAACTGGATTAGGAAAGAATTCCCGCACGCCCTTCAAGACTTGCTCGGCTTAGAAGTCGTCGATTTCGGTGGTTTGAACGACGTCGATGTCAACTTCCTGGGATCGAGCCTGAAAGGATCTTTCTGGTGCGATAAAATTGTTCTCAAAGGCGCCGAAGTGATGGGTGTGTTCAAAAATGGTCCGTTCGCCGGTTGGCCTTGTGTAACGAGGCACGACAACAGATACTACGTGGCAACGGTGATGAACGAGGCGTTCTTCTTGCTCTTGTTTGAAAGATTGATCCCAGCAAAATTCGTCGCAAGCGATGTGGACTCAGTCCAGACTCCAGACAAAATGTTGCTGCTGAACCTCAAAGGTTCAGAGAACATCGTATGGAGCTCATCCAAGAAGATCGTCATGAAACCTTACGAGACTCGGGAGGTCTGAGTGTTGAAGAAGAGGTTCGTGACCATAAAAGATATAGCTGAGGAAGCCGGTGTGTCCATCAACACGGTCTCTCGGGCTCTGAACAACAAACCCGATGTGAATCAGGAAACCAAGAAGAAGGTTTTGGAAATAGCCAGAAGGCTCGGTTACATAAGAAATTCCGATGCCGTTTCTTTCAGAAAAGGTGCGACGAGAACCATAGGTGTGGTCTTCGAGGACAGTTCGAACCCGTTCTACGCAGAGGTGTTCAAAGGTATAGAGGTCAGTGCGAGGAAGTACGGCTATCAAGTGATCCTGATGAACACCGAGAGAGATTACATAAACGAAATACAGGCCGTAGATACACTCTTACAAAAGCGCGTCGATGGGATCATCATCTCGCCCACCCAGTTCGACAGCAAGGACATAGAACAACTCGCCAAACTGAACTATCCGTTCGTGATACTCGGGGTACACTTCGAAGGGGACGATCTCGACGAGGTCTACTCGAACGATTTCAAGGGGGGCTATCTTGCGACCAAACACCTGCTGGAAAGAGGTAGGAGAAAAATCCTCATGCTCAACGGTTACATGTACAAATCGGTCGCACAGATGAGATATAGAGGTCATCTGGAAGCGTTGAGGGAACTTGGCCTTCAACCTCACCTGATGGTCGAGATCGAGGAAGGCTACGAGTCCGCTTTCAACAAGATCATGGAACTCAAAGATGCCGATTTCGATGCGGTGTTTTGCTTCAACGATGTCTTCGCTATAGCCACTCTCAAAGCGCTCCGATTGATTGGAAAAAGAGTTCCAGAGGACGTCGCGGTCGTTGGGTACGACGACATATCTTACGCTGAATTCGTTCAACCTCCGCTGACCACGATCAGGATAGACAAATTCTTGGAAGGCATCGTCGCTTTCGAGATGCTGTACGAGAAGGTCTTAGGTTTGAGAACGGAACCGAAGCGAGTGGTCTTGGACGTAGAATTGGTGGTGAGGGAAAGCACGTGAAAATCGTACTCGCAGCTGAAGCGTCGAAGAAGATCCAAAGATTTTTCAAACTGTGGGGATTGTCATTCTCGATCGACGGCACGGTTCTGTTCGATGCGTTCTCGAACGGTCGGATGCTTCTGAGAAATTTGAAGAGGTTCGGTGTGAACGTTGAAAACGTTCGTCACATCGTTCTTTCACACGAGCACTGGGACCACTTCGGTGGATTAGAAGAACTGTTGAAGGTTTGTACGAACGTCAAAGTGTACGTATGTAGAGGTTTCAGCCGAGAGTTCGAAGAAAAGCTGAAAAGCAAATATTCTGTCGATATCGTGAGGGTGAGTGGTCCAACGCAGATCGTGCCGGGCGTCTTCAGCTCTGGTGAGATCGGTGGAACCTTCGGTGGCAAGCCCATCGTGGAACAATGCTTGGTCGTGGATCGCGGTGAAGAGCTAGACGTTTTGGTGGGATGTTGTCATCCCGGTGTCGATAGAATGCTCCGCGTGGTGATCGAAAATTTTAGAAAACCGATCCGACTGTTGGCGGGTGGCTTTCACCTCATGGGGAAAGAACGCGAAGAGATATCCCGCCTTGTCGATGAGATAGAAAGAATGAAGGTGAAAATGGTCATGCCGTGTCATTGTACTGGTAAAGAAGCGGTGGAACTGTTCAGAGAAAGGTTTCAGGATAGATTCATCACCGCGAGAGTCGGGCTCGAACTTTGAAAGGTGTGATGATATTTGCTCTTCACCTTGATCGTGCTGTTCTTCGCTGGCTTTGCCATCGGAAGGTTTCTGAAAACCGATTGGATAAGAAAGTACAAGATTTTGATAATTCTCACCCTCATGCTCCTGTTCTCGCTCGGCGTGGAGATAGGTTCCAACGACGACGTGGTCTCTCAGCTTAAAATCATTCTCTCTTCGTCGTTCATGATTTCGACCTTCGCTGTGCTTGGAAGCTTCATCATGGCCGTTCTATTCGAAAGGATGTTCAAAAAGTGATGGCACTGTTGTTGCTCGGCTCTGTGGTGGTCGGTGTGCTGGTGGGCAGATACCCGCATTTCACACTTCCAAGCTGGTCGGTCAACGCCGTTCTGTACGTCATAGTCTTCTTGGTCGGCTTGGACTTGAGCAAAGAAAAGATTCGACGTGAAATTCTACTGAAAGTTACCCTCAGCGTGGTTGCGACCTTGGTTGGAACTTACGTGGGAGTCACAATCTTTTCTTTCTTCTCAAATCTCAAGAGAGCTGAGATCTTGGCCGTTGCTTCCGGTTTTGGTTGGTACAGTCTGTCCGCCGTCATCATCTCCAACCTCCACAGCGCCCAACTCGGAGCGATCGCCTTCTTTTCGAACGTGATCAGAGAGCTCTACGCCATCGTCTTGACACCCATCCTTTCCAGATATTCCAAATCCGCGGTGATCTCCATCGCGGGTGCGACCTCCATGGACACACTGCTCGGTCCCATATCTCACTACACGGATGCCGAAACCTCACTTTTAGCGTTCGCACACGGTTTCATCGTGACGATGCTCGTTCCCTTACTGGTCAATCTGTTCCTACTTTGACACCGCTCGATCTCCCCCGTTGGGTGTAAAATTGGTTAAACCAAGGGGGGAAGACCATGAAAGTGATTTCGACCATATTTTTCATGCTCGCCGTTTTATCCGTCGTTCTCGCACAACAGCTCGTCCTCAGGGATTACGAGGTTTGGTGGCGGGACGGTCTGTGGAACGCACTGTGGTGCTCAGTGAGCGTCAAAGAAGGTGAAACTTTCGTGAGGAACTTGAAACTCGAAGACTTCATCATCAAAGAGATAGCTTACGATGACAAGGGCAAGATCTTGGCTGAAAAGCCTGTGAGTTTCAGCAGGCCTTACTACCAATTCGATGGACCTGGATTTTGGGAAAAATCGATCAACGCCGACAAACTAGACATAGTTTTCCTCATCGATGGAACGGGTTCCATGGAGAAGAACATGGCGAACATCACAAAGCAATTGCACGCGTTCGTCGACAGGTTGATCCAAACGGGCACCGACTTCAGGATATTCATAGGACTTTACGAAGCGGAAGACGAACCCGAGTGGCCAAAGGGCGAAAGCGCATCCTTCTTGGGTCCTCTGATGTTGGACGAGATCAGAAAACAGATCGACGAGATCGACAGTTGGGGCGAATGGTGGAACCTCACCTGGGGTTACGACGTGGTATTGTGGTCGCTCGGCTTGGACTGGCGTGAGGATTCCAGGAAGATAATCGTGGTCATCACAGATGTTTTCACCGACTCAATCTTCGGTCCGAACTGGTATTTCTCCTCAGGTTGCGTCACATCGATGTGGGCGGTGGACCTCGCACTGAAAGAGAAGAACATCCATTTGTACTACTGTCAGCCCGACGAAGCACACATGGCGAAGGTCGAACTCTCGGAGTGCTATTCACCGAAGGTGAACATCAAGGTCAAGCAGAACAACTTCGACGTTCTTGAAAAGTACAATAACCTCGTGAAAAGGCTCAGCTGGCCGTTCGATCAGAGCGAAATCGAACTCAAGAATCTTCCGGTGAGCGACTCACAGTACTTCTTCGCCTGGGTCAGCTACTGGAGTGAAGAGAGGTCCGTTTCCAAAGTGGACGTCGAAATTTCCCTGAAATCTGGAGGGCAGTCTACGAAGTTCACTTTCTATACCTTCGTCGATCCGTCTGGAAGAAGATTGGACGTCAGATCTCGTGGAAAGAAATTCACCGTCATGGACGAATCGGGAGCAGTTATGAAAGGTAGAGGGAACGTCTCGATCAATTTCTACAAGGTCATGGGACAGTTCGATCTCTTCTCGATCATCACTGGGATGGGAGGCAAACACGACGAGAACGGATACGTCGACGTCGACAACACCAGACCGGGTAAGTATTACGCGGTCATCCGTACCGATGGTCAACCCTCGTACGCCTACCACCAACTCGGATACACAGGATCCTGCTGGGTCGAGATCGAGTTGGATCGCGTGAATCCGGAAAAGATCGTCGCAGAAACGATGGCCAAAGATGTCGAGATCTACAGAGCGTTGGGACTGATCGAAGAAGTCCAAAGGCTCGATATCTCGAACGAGAGGTTGAAATCTTTAGCTTCACAGGCGAGGACCTGGGTGGAAGAATTGAAAAAAGACGGCATCACGCTCGTCGAGTTGGAAGCTTTGAAGAGGTTCAACGTGGCTCTGGGCGCCATGATCAACTGCTGTGGCTATGCAGACGTCGTTCAGAGCCGTGCACAAGAAGATCTGCTCTTCGTCGTGAACAAGGCCAACCAAATGGTCAAAGAAGCGGTGCACACGGCCAGATTGCTCTCGAGTGTGGTGAACACGATCTCAGATATCGTCAACACATTGATCGACATCATAACAGGAAATTGGAGCGGAGTGGCGGCGAAAGTTACGATCGAGCAGTTGATCGAACGCTTCATCAACTACGTGGCCAACAACCTCGTGGATGATATCATGCAGACCGCCGAAGCGAAACTCGTGGAGGCCATCGAAAATCCAGAAAAGGTCCTGAACTATTTCGAGAGCTACGTGAAAAATTGGGTCAAACAGAACATCAGTCCCGAGCAGATAAGTGAGAACGTCGAAAACTTCGTAAAAAGAGCGCTGGTTTATGAAGAGTTCACCAGTTTCTTCGAAAGAGAATTCGAAAGGCTCCTCACACTCTCCAACGACTTCGTTTCGAAAAATCGAGGAAGATTGTGGAACATCTATGAGAGATCCAACGCTATGAAGAACGACTTTTATGAAATGAGGAAAGAGTTGATGAGCTCCCTCTTCGACATTTCTTACAGGGCCTTAAAAGATCAAGATACAATAGACGATTGGAAGAGCACGCTGGTGATCTTCGAGGAAACTGTACCTTTAATGATCGAGTTTCTTAAGCTGTTCGAAGTGCGGTATCCCGAACTGCGCGAAGTTAGGGTCGCTCTGGAGAAACTCTCGTCGGTCTTCGACAGCATTGGAACGCTTACCAAGACGTACGAAATGGCTCTGAAGGTGAACCACCTCAACGCGCTTCGAAGCAGGGTAGAAAAGATCGTCGATCGACTGTATCACTGAAAGGAGTGGTAAGTTGAAGAAATCGATTTGTGCCCTCGTACTGGCGATCCTCGTCACAGTTTCACTCTCGGCGAAACTTTCAGGCCAAGTTTCAGACGAATTCGGTCAACCACTGATCGCGAGGCTGAGATTCATCTCCGCCGAGAGAAAGTTTCTCACGACCATCTACACGGATTGGCAGGGAACATTCGAAGTGGACTTACCAGTTGGCGAGTACAAAATGGAGGTGACGAAAGGGCCCGAATACGAGCGAAAACTCATCAGGATCAACGTGGAGGAGGACGAACATAAAATTATCGTCTTGAGAAGACTGTTCGACCTCACCGAAGTTGGATGGTTTTCGGGCGATACGCACCTCCATACTTTCCACAGCGACGGTAAGAACTCGGTCGAAGAGCTCGCACTCGCCTGTTCCGCAGCGGGTCTGTCTTGGGCTGTGTTGAGCGATCACAACACGCTGGTTGGGGCGAGTGAATGGTTATCTTTCAGGGAGAAAGGTTTGTTGACGATCGTCGGACAAGAAGTGACCATGAAGAACGGGCATGCCAACGCCATCGGCATCGAAAAGTTGATACCTTGGCAACGTTCACAATCAGACGAGGAAATGATCAAAATCTTCGAGATGATCAAAATTCAGAACGGCTTCGTACAGATCAACCATCCCTTCGATCTGAGGAGCCCTTTCGAGAAACTGCACCTCGAAGGGTACGATCTGATCGAAATATGGAACGGAGGAGGACCACCAAACCTGTTAGGTTTTCGCAACAACGAGAGCAAAGAACACTGGTTCAAAATGTTGAACGAAGGTCGCAGAGTGGCAGCCGTGGCTGCGAGTGACTGCCACGATGTGTACAGCACCTACTCTCTGGCAGCTTTTTTACCCATGTTTCTCGTCGTCCAACTCGCGAAGAAAGACTTCGGTGAGTACCTGGAAACAGCCAAGATGAACGAAGAAAAGCTCCGTGCCTGGGTGCTCTATGGGCTTTTTCCAGGCACGCCGCGAACTTACGTGAGAGTGAACGAATTGACTCAACAAGAGATCTTGCGATCACTGAAATCAGGAAAAAGCTTCATGACGAACGGCCCGTTGCTATTGGTCGCATTGAACGGCGCTGGACCTGGAGAGACCGCCACGATAGAGAAAGAATCGCTGTTACAAGTCAAGATATTTTCGAACGTTCCAGTGAACAGATTGTCCGTGATAAAGAACGGTGAACTCGTACACGCAATCCCAGTGGAGTTGAAACACAGTGAGTTAAAAAATCTAAAAGCTTAGGACTTGT
>CAYXCE010000066.1:4131-7020 GCA_964463395.1 uncultured Pseudothermotoga sp. | reverse complement strand
ATTTTATCACGATCATAGAATTTCTAACCGACTTTTAGGTATAATATCGACGGTGCCACGATAGGTGGGCGGCTGGCGGTCCCCTGTACCCGAAATCCGCCATACGCGGGGCCGAAGTCCCACCGGAGGCGGCTCATGTCGAGACACAGACCAAGCGGAAGGCGATGAAGGTTGGGTCCTGTGCAACGGTGCACCGCGAACCTGGTCAGGTCCGGAAGGAAGCAGCCATAAGCGGTAGCACCGTGTGCCGCAGGGGTGCCTGACTGGAGCTGGAAGCTTGGTTATGCCTCGGTTTGAGCTGGTCGAAGGTGGGTTCGTGGCACCATTCTTGTTGAAAAAACAACGGCGCTATTCATGTATGAATTTCGTTGTGGTACAAAAAACACGCCACAGAGTGGTTCCCCTTGATCGAAACGAGTTTCGGTCTATTCACTTCACATTCCTTCATTCTCGAAGGACACCTCTCGAAAAAGGGACAACCACTCGCGATCTTGGCCAATGAGGGTACCTCACTGATATCAATGGAAAAATTCATTCTCCTTTCGGGATCTGGCACAGGTATGGAACTGAACAGAAGACGAGTGTAAGGATGAAGTGTATCCCTTATAACGTCGTCCGTTGAACCCATCTCAACGATCTGTCCTAAGTACATCACAGCGATCTTGTCGCTCAAGAATTGGATGATGGAAAGATCGTGCGATATGAACAGATACGTTAATTTCAATTTTTGCTTTAGATCTTTCAAAAGATTCGCTATCTGTGCCTGAACGGAAACGTCGAGTGCACTGGTCGGCTCATCCAAAACAATGAACTTCGGTTTTGTTATTATCGCTCGGGCGATGGCGATCCTCTGCCTTTGACCACCCGAAAATTCGTGTGGGAACCTTCCTAAATGCTCAGATTTCAGTCCAACACTTTCCAGTGTGGAAACGATCACATCTTTTTCCTCAGTTTTTGGTACCACTTTGTGTATACGCAAGGGTCTTGCGAGGATGTCGTAGACAGTCATGCGGGGGTTCAGTGATGAGAAAGGATCTTGGAAGACGATCTGCATGTGTCTCCTGAAAAGTCTGAACTGCCTCTCTTTCAAACTGGTGATGTCCGTCCCATTGAAGTAGATCTTCCCCCCATTGGGTTCGTAGAGTCTTATGACTGTACGACCGAGCGTTGTTTTTCCACAACCTGACTCTCCCACAACGCCGAGCGTTTCACCTTCTTCTATCTCGAACGAAACATCGTTGATAGGCCTAATCACGTGCCTTCCGCCGAAAAATCCAAGCTTGATCGAAAAGTCCTTGATCAACCTCTCCACCTTCAAAAGTTTCATTTGCTACCACCACCGTTGTATGGGTTGAAACATGCCACCAAGTGTTGGTCACCGACCAACTTGGGCGCTTCCACATCGCAAACACCTGGTACGAATCTTTCACACCTTGGATGGAAACGGCACCCGGGTGGCGGTTCTATGAGGTTCGGCACGCTGCCCTCAATGATCTTCAACTTTTCTACCTTAGAACCTATGGGGGGTATCGCATTCAACAAGCCTTTCGTGTAAGGATGCATAGGACGGCTGAAAATTTCCCTCACATTCGCAATTTCGACGACGTAACCTGCGTACATCACAGCAACTTTGTCACAAACCTGCGCAACGATTCCAAAGTTGTGCGTTATGATCAACACGCTGAGTTTGAGCTGCTCATTCATCCTCTTGATCAGACCGAGTATCTGAGCTTGAATGGTGACATCCAAGGCCGTGGTGGCTTCGTCCGCTATTAAAAGTTTTGGATTACACAGCAAAGCCATCGCGATCATCACGCGCTGTCTCATACCCCCTGAAAGTTGGTGCGGATATTTATCGAGCAATGCAACCGGATCTTGCATTCTGACGAGTTTGAACACTTCGAGTATTTTCTTTGTAGCCTGTTTTTTATCGATCTTCGCATGCGTCATGAGAACATCGCACAGTTGTTCTCCCACGGTGAAGGTTGGATTGAGGGATGTCATAGGTTCTTGAAAGATCATCGCGATCTTTTTACCTCTAATCTCACGCATTTTCTCTTCATCGAGTGAACTGATCTCTTGATCCTCGAACCAAATTTTTCCTGCCAACATCCGCGCTGGAGGTGAAGGTATGAGTCTGAGTATACTCATCGCGGTTATGGATTTCCCACTACCTGTCTCTCCAACTACACCGACGATTTCACCTTCGTTCACAGTCAAATTGACATCCTCCAAGGCTTTAACGGTTCCCTCTTCTGTATCAAAATACAATCTCAAATTCTCTATTTTCAAGAGTTCCTTCACGTGCATCACCTGTCCTTCAAGCGAGGATTCAGAGCATCGTTCAAACCATCGCCGAAGAGATTGAAACCCATCACCGTGAGGAACAGAGCCAAACCTGGAAAGATTCCCAAATGAGGCGCTATTTCGAGATAAACCCTCGCCATGGCGAGGTCAGTACCCCACTCGGCCTCCGGTGGCTTCACACCGAGGCCAAGAAAACTCAACCCAGAGATGGTGAGTATGGCAGTCGCCATCCTCAAGGTTGCTTGGACCAGGACTGGGGCGAGTGCGTTGGGCAAGATGTATCTGAGCATTATCGAAAAATTCGTCTCGCCAATCGCTTTCGCCGCTTCGACATACTCAGAATTCTTTATTGTCAGAGCCGAAGCTCGCATGACTCTTGCGAACTGTGGAAAGGAATATATCGCAATGGCTATCACTAAGTTTGCTTTACCAGGACCAAGTGCAGCCACTATCGCAATCGCCAAAAGTATGTCTGGAAAGGCCATCAGAATATCGAGAAATCTCATTAAAATCTCATCCAAAACACCTCCAAAGTAACCCGCCACGATACCAACAATTGCACCGAGCGCGAACGCAATCAAC
>CAYXCE010000066.1:0-4121 GCA_964463395.1 uncultured Pseudothermotoga sp. | reverse complement strand
TGTTTATATGGATCTTTAGGTGCGATGAGAGGTGCAAAGATCGCCACGAAGACTATCAAGAAAACCACAGACATACCGAAAACAGCACCTTTATTCCTGGAAATGCGCTTCAATACGATCAATGAAGAATTCCTCTTTCCCATACACATCAACCCCGTCTGAGCCTGGGATCTATGAATGCATAGAGCAGATCGACAAGAAGGTTCACCAAAACAAACGTCGTCGCGATCGTCATGATTCCGACTTGAACGGCTATGTAATCTCTACTGAATATGGAGTCGACCACGAATCTGCCGAGTCCAGGCCAACCAAAAACACTTTCTGTGAGCACTGCACCACCGAGAAGATAACCGAATTGGAGTCCTATAACTGTCACAACTGGTATCAACGCATTGCGAAGAACGTACTTGTAAATCACCTTTCGTTTTGGTAATCCAAACGCCACGGCTGTTCTTACAAAATCTTGGTTCAACACTTCGAGCATACTCGCACGTGTCATGCGTGCAATTATCGCTGAAGTGGCAAGACCGAGAGTCAGGGCAGGCAGTATTAAATGTTGTATTCCACCCTTTCCACCCGAAGGAAGCCATCTGAGCATAACTGCAAAGAAAATGATCAAAAGTATCCCGAGCCAAAAAATGGGCATTGAAACTCCTATGAGTGAGAACACCATCGAGAAAGTGTCCACCCAACTGTTCCTCTTCACGGCCGATACTATGCCGAGGCTCACACCTATGATGGAAGATATCAAGATACTCACCATGGCGAGCTGCGCAGTGTTGGTGAACCTCGGAATTATCTCACTCAGTATGGGGCGTTCCGTCCTGATGGATCTCAGATCGTTCGTCAAGATTCCCTTCATGAATCTGAAATACTGCTCTACGAGTGGCCTGTCCAGGCCATATTTGACTCTTATGGCCATGATATCTTCAACCGTTGCACCCTCACCCGCTATGAGACGTGCTGGATCACCCGGTATCATGTGCATGATGGAAAAAGAAACGATGGAAACACCTATGACAACAGGTATAAGAAGAAGCAACCTTCTGGCGACGAACTTGAGCAAGGCCGACCACCTTCCTTAAAGAGGGTGGCGAGGGCCACCCTCCAATCTTAACGATCGATCCAAGCTTCAGCTAAACTGACACGTTCGGTAGGATAGAGCTTGACACCTTGTATTTCTTTACGCATCACAGCGGCAATGTTCATTTCGTAGAGGAAGATCCATGGGGCATCTTGAACAACGAGTTTCTGAGCTTCTGCGAAGTATTCGAGGAGCTTCTTCTCGTCTGTTTCTACGAAGATCTTGTCTATCAGCTCGTCGACTTTCGGATTGCTGTAGAAGTAATTATTGTATCGCATAGTGCCTGCTGGATTGCCCATCTGGTTAGAGGAGTGGAACAGTGGAAAGAGCACCTGGTGTCCTTCAGCAGTGCCAGGAGCCCATCCGAGCAGGAACATTTGATAATCCCAATCTTCCGGTTTGTTCGACAGAATCTTTGCCACATAAGTACCCCATTCCATAGGTTTGACATCGACCGTTACACCGATTTCTTTGAGCATACCTTGGATAGCCACTGCAGTCTCGTAATCGTTGAGATATCTTCCTTTCGGTGTGATGAGCTCAAGCTTGAGATTTTCATACCCTGCTTCTTTGAGTAATTGCTTCGCTTTCTGTGGATTGTAAGGATAACCTCCCGTGGAGAAATAACCATAAGTCATACTCGAAAGCGGAGAATCTGAAGGTTTCGCAAGGCCTCTCATGAGGACTTTACACAGTTTTTCTTTGTCTACAGCATAGTTCAGAGCTTGTCTGACTCTGACATCGTTCAACGGGGGCTTTGAAGTGTTCAGCCCTATAAAGATGGTTCTAACAGTCGGGATGATCTTGATCTGGAGTGATTTATCTTGTTCGATCGCTGCAAGTAATGCAGGAGGTGGATTGTACATCAGATCGGCATCACCGGCCCTAACTTGATTAACACGAGACACATCTTCAGCAACTACCCTGAAGATGATCCTATCAAGGTATGGTAAACCCTCACACCAGTAATTGGGGTTTTTCACCAGCTCAACGCTTTCTCCCGCTTTCCATTCTTTGAACATGAACGGCCCAGTGCCAACTGGATTTTTAGAAAGTAGTGCAGGATCATGACCAAACTGTTCGATCGCTTTCGGTGAAACGAACCATCCTGTCGATTGAGCCAATCTGTACAAAATAGCGGAATGTGGTCTGAAGAGCACGATTTTCACAGTGTAGTCGTCCAGAACTTGAACTTCCTTTAGGATACCTCTCAGAACGCCTGCGTTTCTCAAATTAGCGGAAAAAAGATAGTCAAAGTTTTTCTTCACGGCGTGGGCGTTGAAGTCTGTACCATCATGAAATTTGACGTTCTTGCGAAGATAAAACACGTAGGCGGTACCGCTGTCGACTATTTCCCATCTTTCGGCGAGCTTGGGGATGATCTTGAGGTTTTCGTCGATATCTACAAGACCTTCGAAGATGTGCATACCAACGATCGTGCTTATGGAGTCTGGAATGTTTCCAGGTAGCAGCGTGGTGACGTCCACTCCGATGAGGAACCTGAAGGTTCCACCGTACTTCGCCGAGAAAATGGCCACACAGAAGAACGCAAGAATCAGCACTGCAAACCTACGCACTCACAACTCACCTCCCCTTAGAAGTTATTTGGCATTCATTGTACCATGTAAGCGAAAACCTGTCAAGCAGTGCGTTTCAATTCGAGATTGAAAAAATCGCGAAGGTAAGCCATCTCATCCAAAAGGTGTGAGACAACTCGTGATCATCTTTCTTGCAGTAAAATCGTACGGGTGACCACGTTGAGTTTCAATCCCATAGAAAAATCGAGGCTGGTAGAGTCACTCGTGATGAAAGGGGTAAGTAGGAAATATTATCGCTTCCGCAGTTCTTCACATTACGGTGGCATAGTTACAGCGGATGCCGTTGGTTGCAACCTTCTCTGCGCTTACTGCTGGAACTATTTTAGGAATGAAAAACCTGAACGTTTCGGTGAGTTCTACCCACCGGAAGTTGTTTCGGAAAAACTCAGACAAGTCTCGAAAAAATGTGGTTTTCAACTTTTTCGAATCAGTGGAGCTGAACCAATTCTCGGTGAAGCTTCTGCACGACATGTCGTGGAAGTGATCAAACTCACAAACGGTGAATTCATCCTCGAAACGAACGGTCTCATGTTCGGCTATAAACCTGAACTGATCGATCTCTTTATTGGTTTAAAAGTTCACGTCAGGGTGAGCGTGAAGGGATGGGATGAAGAGAGTTTCGAAAAGGTCACGGGTGCTTCGGGAGAATTCTTCCAATACCAACTCAGAGCAGTTGAGAAAATGAGGAACAAACTGCATTTTTGGGTCGCAGTCATGTACGACGTGTTCAAAGAAGAAGGGACAGAAAAATTGAAAAAGAGGCTGCCTCTTTCCTGCAGAATCGAAGAGGAAATTTTGAACGCTTATCCTTTCGTTGTTGAGAACATGAAGAAACGCGCGATAAACATTGAAGAACAATAAAAAAGCTGGCTTCATCGCCAGCTGATACCTCTGGTTTTTAAAATTCACAAACGCCAGGAATCTTTCTCGAGTTTTTGATTGTTCGAACCGTTACTCCCACCGCCTCTGTACGGAACTGGAATGTACTGAACGGAAGGTCTTCTCTGCTCAGTTTGTCTGTAGAGGTTCATGAGCTCATAAACTTCCTGTGGCATTTGTTCTGAAACTGGCAGGCCCATTTGCTTTAAGGTGTCCACCGTTATGGGGTAATCATGCGTCCATTTTCCTGTACACAGATTTTCCGCAAGTTCCTTCGCTTTTTCTTCTCCAACTTTTTCTTTGAGCAGACAAGTCACAAAATCTTTGACTTGATCCATCGCTTTTTTTGCCACGTCTGCGAGGATCAGTGTCTCGTCATCTACCTCATTAACGTTCTTTTTCTCCAAGACGCTCAGTATGGATGGTGCAGGATATCCCCCAATCTGGGGATCGAGTGGTCCGAGTACCGCGTTGGGATCCATGACGATCTCATCAGCTGCGAGAGCGATCAGAGTACCACCAGACATCGCGTAGTGTGGTACAAAAACTGTCACCTTACC
>CAYXCE010000065.1:0-7030 GCA_964463395.1 uncultured Pseudothermotoga sp. | reverse complement strand
GAATATTATAGTAGTGTTTGGTTGGACATCATGATAGAAAAAATGAAGCAAATTCCGAGCAAGATTTTCACTTCAGGAGGTGGCAGGCGTGTTACCTTTGCACCTTTTTCTCGGACACGTGGTCGCTGATCACGCTTTCACGAACAATGCCAAGATAAGAACTTACAAAGGCTCCAAGTTGGTTGGCCACATACTGTGGTCCTTTTTTGCGATCCTCGCATTCACATTCGATGTGTTTCTGTATTCAAAGCTTGGCATCTTGATACTCGCTTTATTTTTCATCATACACGCTGTACTCGATGTACTCCGTGTGAAACTTTATCCTAAAAAGAGACTTCTGGATCTTGTTGAAGCCTCTGGACTTGGTTTTGCTTTCTTCTTCAACATGCTTGGTGCAAAATTGTTGAACAATTCCTATCTGTCCAATGAGTTTGTCATGTACCTTCTCGGCATGTCGGTCGTTTCAGTAGGGATCACGTACTTTTTCAGAAATTTCTATCCAAAAGATGAGTTCATGTCCGATATCGAAGGAATCTCCGAAAGGTTGGCAGTATTCATTTTCCTGTTGGCATCGAAACCCTTGTTCGTTTTCCTCTCACTGGTGATCGCATTCTTCTACCGTTTGATCTTCGCTAAAAAGCCGAACCACACTTGGTGGATCAGCCCCCTGAGTGGTCTGCTGATAAGTCTTGTATGGAGGCTGATACTGTATCAATGATCGGTGAAAAACTCATACGAGTGCCGATCATAAACTCAACTAACGATTTTCTTAAAGAAAATTGGAACAACTTTCCACACGGTACTGTGATCGTTGCCGACGTGCAAACGGCAGGACGTGGTCGATTCAACAGAACCTGGCATTCACCTGAAGGAGGTCTTTGGTTTTCCATACTCTTCAAACCGAGAAAAAATTTCAAGCCCAATTTCTACACCAAACTGTGTGCCGTCTCTATCATCAGAACTTTAAAAAAATTAAAAATCGATGCAAGATTGAAATGGCCAAACGACATCTACATCAACGGAAAAAAACTCGCAGGAATCCTCACTGAGACCATTTTTGAGGGAGAAAAACCTGTAGCAGTGATTGTAGGTATTGGCATGAACGTCAACAACGATATTCCTGAGGAACTCAAGGAGAGAGCCACTAGTCTGAAACTCTTGACCAACAATGAACATAAAAAGCTTTCAATCCTATCGATGATCTTAAGCCAGATCAACAAGGCTTTGAAAATCTATTTGAAAAAACCCGAAGCTCTAACGAGGGTTTGGAAAAATCTGTTGATACAAAAAGAAGGCCAACTGATTTACGTGCGTATCAACGACGAAATAATCAAAGGTGAAATATCAGCTATAAACGAAGACAGTATCACACTCAAAACCGAACTCGGTTCAACCACCCTCACTTCACTCGAAATAGTAGAATTTCAGACGTGATATAATCTATCTCGAAAAACAGGGGGGATTTCGATGAAATGGGTAGCTATTGTGAGCGTAGTTCTGTTGCTATCGGCATGCTTGAGTCTTGAGACTAACAATGCGAAAGAAGAAATCGAGTTAATTCTGATCCCAAATGTTCAACCTGGGAAATTGGAGACAAAATTCGATATAATACTAAAATCTGAGAACTTTATTTCTAATCCTAGCGGTTATATCAAGAGCACTAGCTCATCTCAACTGTTGACATTCACACCACTCGAAACCCCTTTGAGTAAAACCTGGATGGCGACAGCCACCATAATTCCCATCGATGCAGTGAGTATCGATAATATAGAATACTATCTCTATGGGTATTTGAAAAGGAAAGAGAAAGAGAGATTGTTCCGAGCAGATAGTAGTATAAAACCAAATGTTACAGTCAATTCCACGTGCACAACACCAACTTCTACCGAAACAACATTTACCGATGTTTACGTATTAGTCAAGTCAGATATGACTATCACAGGCGTCGTAGGTTATATAGAAGATATAAATGGAATTTACAGACTGGACTTTAAATCTTCAGAATCTGCTTCGCTTGGAACCATATGGTTTGCAAATACCCGAGTTCCTGTAAATTACAACCATGAAGCCACAGCTGTTATAGAATACTATGTTTTCAAAAAATACGCGTATGTGAAAGAAGTAAAAACGTCAACATTTACAGTACCTGGGGTACCTAAATAACAAATCAAATAAGAATTAAGTATATTTCCGTTCAAGTGAGATAGTCGCCGTGCACTGAATAAATCTGTACCTTTCGGTCAGATCAATCGTTTCAGGATGGCTTGTGAGTGCGTTAGTTTATTTTGCGATTCACATGAATGCATTTATATTCAAGTTTGCTCCCTCTTAGTTTCCCTTAAAATCTTCAGATCTTTCTCTCCAACCAATACCTCCACTTCTCGAAATGGAAAAACTATCTTTATCACATCTCCGATTTTCACTTCGTAAGATGATTTAACATTCCTTCCATTCACTTGTACTTTCCCACTCTCGATCATTTGTTGAGCTATCGTTCTTCGCTTGATCAACCCGTTTTGTTTTAAATATTTGTCTACCCTCACAACTATCACCAACTTGTAGTATACTTTTTTCCAAGAAAAGGAGTGAAGAGTGTGCCGTATTTCAAGTATACAGCTTTGACACCTGAAAGAAAAAGGATAAAAGGTACCGTTCAAGCCAGCAGCGAATCTCAAGCTGTAGATTTAGTTAAAAGAAGAAACTACATCGTTCTGAAAGTACAGCCAGTTTCTGAAAAGAGAGAGATAGTACTTTTCGGCGTACATTTGAACGAATTAGTTGTTTTTTGTCGTCAACTTTCCACCATGGTAAGTGCCGGTGTGAGGTTGAAGGATGCTCTATCCATACTCTCGCGTCAAAATGTTTTTTCATCTCGTTTCAGAAAGATCATCAACAACTTAGTGCTGTCTCTGGAAATGGGCATGTCCTTTTCAGAAGCGCTGAGAAACGAAAAAGTTTTCGATCAGATATTCATCAACTTGGTTTCTGCGGGTGAAGAAGGTGGCGTGTTGGACAAGTCTTTGGAAAAGGCTGCCGATTTTTATGAATCATCGAAGAAGTTGCACGATGAAGTCCGATCGGCTATGGCGTATCCCACGTTCGTTCTCTTTTTCGCGATAGGCGTGATATTTTTGATAACTTTTTACATCCTACCGAGGCTCATCTCTGTTTTCGGTAGCATACCAACCAGCGGGATCGTCAGGTTCCTAATGAATGCGAATAGATACTTGTCTCAGAATTGGCTATCGGTTTTGATAACTGCCGTGCTGGTCATTGTAGGTATCACAATTTTCTCCAGAACGAGGTACGTTAATTATGTCAAGGAATGGTTCGCCACCCTTTTTCCACCGGTAGCGAAATTGAGGAACATGATGGCCGTGGAACGTTTCTGCAGGGTACTGGGCACGCTGACTGGTAGTGGTGTTCTTTTAACGAAAGCCATCGAGATGGCCGCAGCAGCGTCGAACAGTCCGAAGATGATCCATGTGAGCAAGCACGTCAGCGAAAGAGTTCGTGAGGGTGCCAGCTTGAGACAAGCGATGCTCGAGAGCGGTGTTTTCCCACAGCTCGTTTATGAAATGGTCGGAACTGGTGAAGAAACAGGTAAACTTGAAGAAGTTCTCATGAAGGTCGCAGAATTCTATGAAGATCAGATAAGAACTGGTGTGAAAAAACTGGTTTCGCTTGTTGAACCTATGTTGATCGCAGGTGTCGGTGGATTCATAGCGTTCATGGCTTTGACTATGTACTCAACGATATTCCAACTCCAACAGACCATAGGTAGGTGATCTGAACGGTTGTTGAAATTCTTTTCAAGTTGCTCGTCTTGGCTTGTTTCGCTGTTGGGGCATTTTCTTGTCTCCCCATCATTGATAGAACTATTGAGTATATTGAACCGCTGTATGTAAAATGTCTAACTTATTCGTCACTACAGTACGTTCATGGAGAGATTCCATCTGGAATGGTGACGATAACTGTCAACAACAATGAGATAAAATTTAGATGCGTACCATCGGACAAAAATAAGGACGTTTTGGTGGTCACGATGGTCCCCAAGGGGAATGTGAGGCTCGTAGCGAAAGATTCAACTTCCATAAGTTTATCACCCGTCACGGTGCTCAAGGCTGGAAGCATCGTGAGTGACAAATGGACTGTGAGTTTTCCTCCTGTAGTTGTCAAAGTGAACATCAAGAGGTGATAGTGTGCAGATATTTCACAAGATGATCACAGCTATCGATATAAGAAAAAATCGTATTTATGGAGCGAGGGCGAGGAAATTTAGAGGAATTCTTTCAAGCCCCGTTCACAACGTCGTAGAAATTGAGGATAACATCGTTGAACATCTCAAGGCACTCAAAGAGAAAATGAGACCTGATGTTGAAGATATCATTGTTACTAACTTCCCTGTTGAGGATATGCTCTTCAACACCTTGGACGTCCAAAAAGAGATAAAAAAATCAGAACTGAGAAGCTACGTAACAACCGAGATGTCCCGAATTTTGAATCTGTCTTCCTCAGAGATGGCCCTAGATTACCTTAGAAACCCCGTTGGAAAGGTTTTAGTGATGCTCACAAAGAGTCGTCAGCTGAACGAGTGGATATCGAATCTGACTTCAGCAGGCTTCCCCTTACCCGATGTTGTGTTACCAGACATTTTCAAATACCTTCAGTTGATCAAGATGACAACTTCAGAAACCTGTGTTCTCATCATCTTGACACCGGATTACAGTGCGGTTGTCGTGTACGTATTGAGATCACCCCTTGGAATAAGGACCTTTTCACACTCTACTGAAGAAACAATTCTAATAATGAGTGAAGAGACTGGTCTGAATGAAACGGAGTTACTCAAAGAGCTGTCGAACTTGGAAAGTAACCATGTGCGGAATATTTTCGAATCTATTGTGGCTGACTTGCCTTACTCTATAGAGAGAGAAATCATATTCATGCTCAGTTCTGCTTTACCCGGCTCCTCCATAAGAGACATCGCTAACTTTTACATCTTCTGTGACCCACCAGATTTGGCTCAACATTATTCCAAACTGTTCGAAACCGTCGAAACTTTTCAGGGAAAGATTCAAATTTTGCAACCGCAGATCAATTTGAAGGAATTTCCCATAGGAACTTTAGGTCTTCTGCTCCGTGGAGGTGAAGAATTTGGAAAGAATAAACTTGTTCAGATATAAAAAACCCATCCTGAAAGTTTCTTCTTTCATTGTCTTCACCGTAGCATTGCTTTCACCGGTCCTGGCGATGCGTTTCACGCTCGAATTTTATAAACGTTCTGTGATCAATTCCATCCAGCTCAATCACAGCACGATAGTGGGAAAATACAGACTCAATCTAACGAATACACCTCTTCCTTCTCTTCTATCGACGATCGACAACATTAACAACCAGTTGGTTCAAACCAGCAAGCGATTGCAAGCCCAGATAGATCATCTCGAAGCACACATAAAAAACTACAATGAGAAAATGGAACCACTCGCAAGAGCTCTGACTTCCTTACAAAAGAACGACCAAAATTGGTTGGTACTGAGACGATTAGAATATGGTGATTCTTTTAAAGTCGAATTGTATGAACTCTACGAACCAAACGCTTTTAAAAAGTCAGACTTGCTGGAGAAAGTATTGCTGGAATCTGGGTATAAAGTGAGCAAGAATGTTATTTACGATACGTCTATGCCGTTTTTGAACAGTAGAATCTCGAATATGATCATAGAAGGAAGGAAGTAGTATGCCGAGAAGATTGGCCATCGTTCTGTCTTTGTCGATCACCTTGGCCTTGGCTCTTTATCTTGATGTGTACGATTATTTGAGGTTCAGCAACCTGTCTGCAAAACTTGAAAGCTCGCTCGTCAGACTCGAACAGTATGACAAGAATGTGTCGGAAAAAAGGGACTATTTGGCCAGACTTGAGAACATTTTACAGCCGAGGGTGAGCATCAAACGAGTTGAGTCTTTAGTGAGTTCGACTGATCTATCATTCTCAGCACAAAAGGATGGAACTTTCTTGATCGAAGGTAAATGTGAGCCAGAAAAATTGGTCCTCATTTTGTCCGAACTTCTCAAGTATGCCAACTTGACAGTTCAATCTTTGTACATAGATGGTTCAGAGCTCCCACCCGTGGTGATCGATCAAACACAAAAATCTGTCTTCTTGAACGTCAAGGTTGTTCTGAAAGGCGTGATGCTTGAATGAACAAACGTCTGGTAGTACTTCTACTTGTACTCGTTGGAGTTTGGTCGGTGGCTATTTATGTGCTGTTTTTCTATCAGAAGACCCCCACAGCAACCAATACAAATAGAAGAACAGAGAACGTCATTCAGCCATTGATCAGAAGGCTCAGCGAATCTGAGTTGGAGAGATTCAGAAAAAATTTTGAAGTGTCAAGATCAGTGATGAACGTCTTCGAACCCTACATGATGAAGCTCGATAAGGAAAAGTTGATGCGTCAAGCTTTGTCACAGTTAGAAATGTTGCCTGGATACAAGTTCAAAGGTTATTTCGCAAGTGAGACAGAAAATCTGATATTACTTTCGGACGGAATTGTAAAACCCGTCGGGGCCACTCTTGAAAATAGGTATTTGATAGTCCATGCGATGAGTTTTGCGGCGATCGTTTTGGACCTCTCGAGCGGAAATCTTTTGGTCGTGAAGTGAGGAGGGGGACGATGAGAAAGTTATTTCTATCAGTGCTGTTAATCGTGAGTATCTTAACCTTCACAGCCTCATTGATTAGGGTCTCACCCAGTTTCAGCCCAGCGGGGGTGACTCTTTCATTCGAATTTGACAGCGATGTGAGCGAGAAAGACGTTTACTTAGAGAAGAACGCATCTGGTTCTTTAGTTTCTGTATATCTGCAAAGCGTCAAACCACTACCCGATTCGTTCTTTTTGCCCATCTCCTATGGACCGGTTGACTCTCTAAGAATAATCAACACACGGCAGGGAAGCCTTGCCATGGTCCAATTGCTCGTACCCAAACAACCTGAGATCACTCTGTCGCGACGAACATTGAAATTGTTCTTCCC
>CAYXCE010000064.1:0-7086 GCA_964463395.1 uncultured Pseudothermotoga sp. | reverse complement strand
TTCATCCTACCAATGCCGAAAAGAACGAGTTTCGCTGAAAGCCGACGGCTCAACGATTTCGAGATAGAATCGCTCAAGCAATTTCTCGCTTCAGGTGGAAAGATAGCAATAATAACTTTCGCCGAATGTTTGCTCGAAGAAAGTTTTGTCCGGTTTCTAAAAACGATAGATCCACGACTGAACCTGGAGAAGACCAATGGCTCTATATTCATCAGTGCTGATGGACAATTGTTTGAACGGTACAATCTCAACGGACTTTCATTCATGAGAATCAACTCGCCTGAAGATGTGAGATCACTCTTGGAGGAGATGTTGAAATGAAAATCTTCGCACTGGACACGTCCACCGAACAAATATGTCTCGCTTACAGTGATTGCAGGAACACTTATTCCATCTCATACTCAGGTGATTCGAGGCATATGGTGAAGCTCGCACCAATGATAGAATCTTTTTCCAAGCTCGCGGGTGTGTGCTTTGAGGAAATCGATGTATTGGCATGCGGTGTAGGGCCTGGCAGTTTGACAGGTCTAAGGATAGGCATCGCCGTTGTTCAAGGTATAGCGTGTACTTTCAGAAAGAAAATCGTTCCCGTTGTCTCTTCGAAAGTACTCGCAATGAATTTTGCTTACCATGCCGGAGATATAGTCATTGCTAAACATGCTCGAGAAGGCTTCGTTTACTTTTCTTGTTACAAAAAGAACGAAGAAGTGATAGCTCCCAAGGTGCTCAGTGTGAAGGAAGCCTTAGAAACAACTGCTAACTTGAAGAATCCGATATTTGCCGGAGATGCGAAGAATCTTTTTAAGCATCAAGGTGAAGTGGTGCCAAACGAGTTGGAAATTATCAGAGGAGAATTGTTACTTAAAGAAGCATTGGAGAATTTCAAAAAGAGTCTAATACTTGAGCCTCATCAAGTTGAGCCAATGTATCTACAAAAATCGATCGCTGAAATGAACCTGGAGAAGCGTCTGAAGAGCTAGGATTTTTTTCTGCGTCTTCGCTTTACTTTTGTGAATTCTTGCTCGACTCTTCTTGCTTGTTTCAAGGCTTGAACTACAAGGTAATTCACTGAACCTTTTTCAAACTTGCCTTTCTTGGTTATTCCACCTGCTTTCTTACCTGTTAGGAGCTCTATGGCTTGATCTATGTGTTCTATTGCCCAGATGTGGAATTCTCCTTTCTTGACACTTTCCAGAATCTCATCTTTCAAAATTAGGTTCTTCAGATTCGATTTTGGGATGATAACACCTTGGGTCCCTGTAAGTCCTTGCAATTTACATGCTCTATAGAACCCTTCAACCTTTTCAGTAACACCCCCAACTGGTTGTACCTCTCCATGTTGATTCATAGAACCCGTGATGGCTATGTCTTGCCTCAGAGGTACGTTTGCAATGGCAGAAATCAGCGCTAAGACCTCTGCAACGGAGGCGCTATCCCCCTCTACAACGCTGTACACTTGCTCAAAACTCAAAGTCGCGCTGAGACTCAAACGAACTTGTCTAGAATACCTCTCCCTGAAGAAACCCTCTATTGTGAGCACAGCCTTGTTATGAATGTTGCCACTCAAATCGACCTCTCTCTGAATATCTATGACTCCACCCTCGCCCAAGTGAACTTTTGCAGTTATCTTAACTGGGATGCCAAATGTATGGTCTCTCAAATCTATTACTGTGAGACCGTTGACTTGTCCCACTCGAGTCCCCTTGGTTTCAATCATCAAATCTCGAGCCTTTATGTGTTCATCATATTTGGTCTGTAGCAAATTCACTCTCTCTTCGCGTTGCTTTATAGCCTCATCAACGTGTTCTTTTTTCACTACTTGAGCTTTCTTTTTGATAGCAATGTTGCAAGCTTCTCTAATGAGGCTACTTATCTCACCGAATCTGACGGAAAATTTCGTCTTGTCACCGGCAAGCCTTGATGAATACCAAAGCACTTTTTCCACTGCCGATCTTTCTAGATGGGGTGTATTCAGTCTACAACAAGTGGAAGAGATGAATCCTAAGTATTTTTCCACATTTTCTTTGTTTGCTTCCATTTCCCAGTCGAACTCGCTCTTTATCCTGAACAACTTTTCTGCGTCTTCATCATAGATCTGGAGAAGATAATAAAGTCTTGGTGTGCAAATGAGAAAAACTTTGACGTTCAATGGTATTGGTTGAGGCCTGAGAGAAACAATACTTGAAAGACCAAGAGCAGATTCCAAGTTTTCTACCACTACTTGCTCGGTCATAAGACATCTTTTAACGTATTCCCAAGCGTAGGGGTACCTTAAAACATTTTCCGCCTCTAGTATGAGAAAACCTCCGTTTGCACGATGGAAAGCCCCAGGTTTGATCATCGTGAAATCCGTGAAGAGCATCCCACTCTTGCTGTAATACTCAACTTTGCCTGCAAGATTGGCATAGGTGGGATTCCTTTCGAACACAACCGGTGCACCCACCGTGCCAGAATTATCCACAACGAGGTTGACTGAATACCTCCTTTTGAAAGCTTGACGAACTTCTTGATCCTCGCCACGCAACTGTGCTAAGTTCTCGAGTATGTCGTTCTGAACGTTCGTCAGGTATCTCAAGATAGATGGATTTGATTCATACTGACTTTTCAATTCCTCGAACATAGCGCCGATTGTGAACAAAGCGGCTTCCTTATCCAGAGCCATGAGTTTCTCTTTGTATTCTCTGTCAAGTTTGCGCGATCTGTAGAGTGTACCCTCCACGATGAGTTTCAGTTTTCGGCTGTTTTCATTGAAAGCTTGCCTCACTTCTTCTGGCAAAGATTCAAAAATCTCAGGTGTGATGGGCTTCCCATCGTACACAGGTACACTCACCACACCGGTTGGAGTTATCTGTACGGTGAAACCAAGCTCTGCAGCCTTTTGTTTCAATTCTTCCCACAACTTCGTTTTTCGCTGTATGTATTCATCCTCAAGCTCAGATTTCTTTCTCCCGTATTCTTCGCTTTCGAAAATCTTTTCTAAGGCATCCATGACTTCATCAGCAAGTTGCTGCATATCTTGCTTGAAAACCTTCCCCCTACCAGGTTCCAAGGAAATGGCTTCAGGCTCCGACGGGTTAGAAAAATTGTACACATATATCCAATCCTTCGGTGTGGGCATCGTTGCAGCTACATGTTGCAGATAAGATGTGACAAAACTTCTCCTTCCAGTACCTGGTAATCCCACCACAAAGACATTGAATCCCTTTTCTTTTATTTCCAAAGCCTGTTCGACAGCTTTTCGCGCACGATCTTGTCCGATGAACCCATGTGCAGGTTCTATCCCCTCGGTCGTTTTGAAATCTGGTAAGTACCGACATCTGTAAACAAGATCGCGATGAGAGACCTTCATCATCGAATGCACCTCACTCTCAGGAATGCGAAGAACATCCAGAACAAGAAGAACAATTGGCACTGCTGCAAGAATTGTTCGCACCTTTCAATTGTACTCGGGGAATCTGCTTTTCCATTTTCGCACCGCACTTTGGACACTCAGGATCCGCCTCATTCATACGCATCAAAAAAGTTCGTTCTTCTCCACATTTGGGACAGATATATCTATAGAGCGGCATAATTTGCCACCTCCAGTTCAAGTATAAAACGAAAAGGGCGCCTCTGGCGCCCTTAATCATGAGATATCTCTACTCATTGACGTGCTTTGGCCCACTCCAAGGCTCTTTGTACTGCTTGAATGAACTTGTTTGAGCTGGATGTAGCTCCTGTATAAACATCAACTTGGTACGACTGTTTCTCAACGACGGCTTTGGCTATGATCTCCTTGGCTTGATGAAACTCTGGCCAGGGATAATCCCCACCCTTGAAGACCCAAACCTGCCTACCAGCCGCATCCAAAACAGGTTGACCATCTTTGAGGGAAGGTGTCGTCTCTTCGAGAACCACTTTTGTTATCTTGTCGTTATCAATTGTGACCCAGGCAACTGCATGTCCCCTGGGCGTGAAATCAGAAACGCCCATGAACGTTCCGTTCAAGTACTTTGCTTGAGATGGTTCAATTTTTGCCTTCTCAAGAGCAAATTTGACTGCTTCCATTACTTTTTTTGATGTACTCGTTGCACCAGTGAACACATCCACCTGCCAACTGTTGGCTTCAACTATTCGTTTGGCCAGTGTCTCGTGAGCTTGTTTCAAGATGGGGAAGTATGCACCATAAACATCGTAAAGCTTTTCAACGCCGAATCCATCAAATTCTTTGATTGACACATTCTTGATTTTGTCACCTTCAACGATCACAGTTGCCATGACGTAGCCATACTTGTCTCCCTGGGAAACTGCGGTGAAAGTTCCATCCTTGTAAATTTTACTCGCACTGTTACCGTACATGAACATTACCAAAACAAGTGAAAGAACCGTGATCAAGGTAGAAATGAAGAATTTCTTCAAAGACACCACTCCTTTCAGACAGATTCAGCATATTTTTACGTTTTTTATATTACCACATATCCGTGAAAATGCAATATCATCTTGCCTTTTGTTACTTTTGTGTAACTTAAAATCGTATCAGACGGGCCGCCTTTACAAAACTTTTAACTCTTTCATTCGCATATCTTCAATTTTCGAATGCTTCTGACTAATGATCTAAAACGTAAAATAAGCTTGAAGAAGACTTTTGGAGGAGGTGGAATTCCTTGGAAGGTACCAGTAGCTCTCTAAGCTTACCGCCATAAATTGCCTCTGGAGGTGATCCGATGAAAGTCAAGGTGAAGCTGGACATCAAGAACTTCATTGAGAGAGGAGATTTCCGTACACTCAAAATGATTCTTTCTCAGCAAGAACCTGCAGACATACTTGAAATGATTGAAGAATTACCCCCAGACGAAAAAATCGTCGTTTTTCGTTTACTACCAAAGGATCAAGCAGCAATAGTTTTCAGCGAGCTTGAACCAGATGATCAGATCGCGCTCATCGAGTTGTTCAAAGAAGAAAAACTCAGAGAAATAATTTCTTCTATGAGCCCAGATGACCGTGCAGAACTGCTCGAGGAAATGCCTGCGAATGTCGTTAATAGACTCCTGTCTTATTTGACTCCCGAAGAAAGAAAAGAAACCTTGTCTTTGCTCAACTATCCTGAGAATTCAGCTGGCCGCTTGACGACCCCAAAGTGTGTTGAGTTACATCCCGATATGGTTGTGAGGGAAGCTTTGGAAAAGATCAGGAAGGAGGGCAAGGACAAGGAAACAATTTATTTGATGCCAGTTATAGATCGACAAAGAAAACTTCTCGGTGTGGTGAGGCTTGAGGATCTGATTTTTTCTGATCCAGATGCATTCGTTGAACAAGTGATGGATGATCAGCCCATCTATGTGTACGCAACCACAGATCAAGAAGAAGTGGCTCAGATCATGAGAAAGTATGATCTGTTTGTTGTTCCCGTCGTCGATAGTGAACAGAGGCTCATAGGTATAATCACTATAGACGACGTTGTAGATGTTATAGATGAAGAAGCGACCGAAGATATTCAGAAGATGAGTTCCATCGTCACCACTGAACAGTCATATTTTCACACATCTGTTTGGCAATTCTTCGCTAACCGTCTACCATGGCTCGTCGCATTGTTGCTACTTGGCACCTTGAGCAGTGGTATCATAGCGAAGTTCGAGACTTTACTCGCCACTTTGCCCATTATTGCTGCGTTCATGCCGGCAATGGTCGACACCGGCGGAAACATTGGTTCGCAGATATCTGCGCTCGTCATAAGGGGCATGGCTCTCGGGGAGATTGAACAAAAGGATTGGTGGAGAGTTCTTCTACGAGAACTGTTCATTGGCGCCATTTTGGCTCTCGTTTTGGCAATCACTGTTCTATTGCGCGCACTTTTCATCACAAGGGCAACACAAATCATGCTCGCAGTTTCTACCGCATTATTTACGGTCGTTGTGATTTCGAACATAATAGGAGCTTCTCTGCCTTTCATTGCGAAAGCTATGAGAATCGATCCTGCGATCATGGCAGGTCCTCTGTTGACAACGATTGTAGATCTCATGGGAATAGGAATATATTTTGTCATCGTGAACTTAATGCTATCGACTTGACCTTCACTTCTTCTTGAGTAAGCTGTATAATTGAGTCAAGCCCCAAAAGGGCAGTTCTTTTTCAGTAAGGAGGAGTTGTGTCATGAGAGGTACTGTTAAGTGGTTTGACCCCAAGAAGGGGTATGGTTTCATAACCAAGAAGGAGGGTGGAGATGTCTTCGTCCATTGGTCAGCAGTGGAAATGGAAGGCTTCAAAACCCTCAAGGAAGGTCAGGAAGTTGAGTTTGAAATTCAAGAAGGTCCCAAAGGTCCCCAAGCTGCTCACGTTAAGGTTGTTAAGTGATTCCTGACCATAATTAAGCCCCGGCTCTGCACCGGGGCTTTCATTTTTCTTTCAGAATTTTATGCTCGCTATGACTCCAACTGGGATCGTAGTGATCGTAGAACTCTTGTAAGTTCTCATCTCGATACCGGCACCTAAGCCAACGTTGAAATCAACCATGTCGAAGACGTAGAAAACATTCGCCCCAACTATGTAACCGAGTTTGTCGAACTCTTTGAAACCAGGTATGGATAGTCCACCGTAACCCCTAATCATCACAGCAGAGAAATCGTTGATTGGTATGGAATATTTGGCGCTCACGATGAGATCTAACGTGTACTGAGTTGAGCTTGCCGCACCCAAGAACTGGGTTGCAGCTGTCGCATCGGGCAAGAAGTATGCCAGGCCCACACCTCCACCGATTTGAACTCCTTCGGTAACCTCATACGCTACCTGCAAACCGAAGCTCAAATAAGTTATACTTGCCCCATCTGTTGGACTAGCACTGAGTGTGAAGTGATACCCTCCAAAGATATCGAGGTTGACTCCTGCCAAAGCTATCGCAGAAACGAGCACGGCAACCAGAACGACAAGCTTTCTCATCTCAACTCCTCCTTTCTGCAATCTTAAAAGAAGTATATCACAATTTCACACCTTTCTCGTAATGTAACCTCATTTGCTGATTCTCTTCTAAACTCAGTATTTCCTCAAATACATTCCTGGCTTGCTCTAAAGATTCAGTTCTTGGATCTCTCATCAAGAACTCTATCAACGCTG
>CAYXCE010000063.1:0-7199 GCA_964463395.1 uncultured Pseudothermotoga sp. | reverse complement strand
GCAAGGTCATACACAAACCATCTCTGATACTGCCCCACGACCTCCTTGAACCTCGGTCTCACCCAGAGTAGTCCCTCGATGAAGTCTCGTAGTTGTCTTTCGAAGTAGGTGACGAAAGCCGTGTTACCGGAACGTGAGAGATAGTAAAAACCAGCTCCAACCAAGCCAGCGAAACCCAATGGCCAATATTTTTTCAGCCAGTCCCACTCTCGCACTATCGTTTTCGCCAAGACCAGCAAGGGTAGCAACGAGAGAGAGAGTTTAACTCCCCTGTACACGTTCAGATCGTTCACATGCCAGAAATCCCAAAGTGCTGCGTTGGTCAGAAGCCCGAGGAGCAGGTACAAAACAGGTAGAATTTCTTTCTTTCTGTACGAATAGATGAAAACGGTTGCCAAGATGGAAACTGCCGAGACGGCCAGAGAATGGTTCCAAAACCAAAGGGGCGCCATCAGGATACCCAACAGCGGTTTCTGCGAAAATAGCAGCAGGACCATCGCAGCGAAGGCGAGCCACTGTAAACGAAAAGAAGTGTCGTTCGGCCTTGGCACATCTTTGGGTTTTCCAAACTGACGTTCTATTTTTTCGAGTATCTCTTTCACGTTCACGTTTTCCAGTGGTTGGACCCAGATCATGTCGATGCTGCGCTCTAGAATAGCCCTTCTGAATCTGTAGTAGATCATCGAATCTGTCAGCTTCATCTTCTCCACTTCTTCTTGTCTTATCGTGTGGATTCTGAAGAATTTCTTGTGGTCTTTTCTGATGGTGGTGATCCTCTTGACGAACTCTGTACTGTCGTTGAACTCGAGCATGCCGATCCAAGTTCCATAGGAATCTGCTTGCTGAGCGTAAATATTCGCATCGTACCCTGTGAAATCTCCCCTGAACGTGACGTACTCCATGCCGGGTTCTATCTGCTCGCCGGGATCTATCACCCAAACGATCTTTCCAGATGGAAGCTTTATCCTATCGTCGTCTATTGATATACCCACCGTGTAGGAAAGATCTTTGGCGTCCGTGATGAGTCGACTCGGAATGAAGATAGCAAGACAGATCGAAGCCAAAATGAAGAAGGACAGTTCAGCGAGCTTTCTCAAGCTGAACGATTTTTTCATTGATCTTCACCTCTATCTTCGTTGCTTCAAAGCTTTGCCATCTCAAATACGGTGAAAAGAACTTGAACCCACCGATATCTATGACTTTCTCTTCTGGAAACACCAACGTGTCTTCTGGCTTTTCCAAGACTTGAACGACGTATGAAACGTTCTGGAAAACATCCCGTGCCATGCCGATCAGAACATGCCTGGATGAAGACAAAGTCAGAACGCCTCTTTCGAAGTAGAACTTCTCTCCATCGACGTAAAGGAACGTTTCGAACGGCGAAAGGTCTTCCACCTGCAGCTGGATCAGGCACATCGAATCGATTCGTTTCAAATCCATGGTGAGCTTGGGTGGGGTCGTGTCTCTGACCGAAAACTCGTGAACGATCAACTCGTTCGAAAATTCCAGACCGATGTATCTTCCTGGATATGAGAATCGATTCGATCCTTGTAAGCCCGATGGAAAGTACAAACTTTTTTCACAGTTATCGCCGAGCTCGATCTGGCTGGTTTGAAACCTCACAGGTCGATCCGGAAAGTTCAACGATACTTCAGTCACTTCGTTGAGCAAGGAGATCTTTACAGTATAGTCACCAGGTGGTAAATTCATGGAGAAACCCTTGACTTCGATCTCGCCGATTTTGAAGGTCAGTTCGTGAGGTTTTCCATCGAAGATAGCCATGATCGCTCCTCCAAGACCTGGGAAGGAGCAGATGAAGAGTTGATAGGAAACCGGCTTTTCTTCGAGGCTGTATTCCCCAGGACCTTCGATCTTTGGAAATCTTTCGATGAAACGGCTCAGGAAGAATTCTATTTTTTTTGAGCTTGTCGATTCGATGACTTTGATCTTGTCTGTGTAGATCTCGATTGGGTATCTGTCGACGATCAAATCCACCGTTTGACCCGACTTCACCGTTTGAAAAAGTTTTGTGAACACTTCTTCGGGAACGACGATGGTTCCCATTTTTGCGGAGACGGTGAAGCCCTTCTCGCTTATCAACAATGAGATGTCCGGCATGTTGATATAGCCGACAGTCAATTCCACAGGTTCGTACAGATCGATGAGTCTGTCCGTCAGGCTCAGATCCGATGGACAGTGAACTTTGAACTTGACGTGTGCACCGTCTTCGAACAAGTAACCTGTCATATCGAAAGTGTTGATCAAAAGCTGTGTTGCAAAGCAAAAACTCGAAACGATCAACAACGTGAGAATCGTTTTCATGTTCTCAGCCTTTCGAGAACCCGCTCCAGTTCCTCAGGTAAAGGAGCTTTCAGGCTGATTCTTTCAGGTCTCGTCGGATGCATCAGATTCAATCTGAGACAGTGTAGGAACTGTCTTCTCAATCCGAATTCTTCGCGGAAGAGACGGTTCACTTCTCTGTTTCCATACACCGTATCGCCGACCACGGGGTTACCCACGACGGAGAAGTGTTTTCTGATCTGGTGCGTCCTTCCCGTGTGCAAAAGGATTCGAACCAGAGTCGCTCGATCGAAATTTTCTAAGACGATGTATTCGGTGAGAGCCTCGAGCCCGTCGATCGGGAGGTCTATCTTTCCATGTCCGTGAATTCAACCAGATACCAGTGCGAGATATTCTTTCTCTACGAGTCTTTCTCTGAACATGTGGCTCAAAATCCTCGCACTCCTGTTGTTCTTCGCCACCAACAGAACACCAGAGGTGTCTCTATCGAGCCTGTGAACAAGGTGCGGCGTGAAACCTTTCTGCTTACCGTAGAACATCAAGCCGTGTATGAGGGTAGTGCCTATAGTCCTTTCTCCCGGGTGCAACGCGATGCCTGCTCTCTTATTCAGTGCTATGATGTCCTCATCTTCGTACAGAATTTCGAGTTTGAGCGGAACGGGTCTGACCGGCAGCGTTTGGCGAGAATATTTCGATAGGTCTTCGTTGATGTGTATTCTATCACCAGGTTCTAGCTCGTAAGAAGGGTCCTTGATGGTCCTTCCGTTCACGCTGACCTTGCCGGTCCGCAAGAGTTTGTATATCTCCGACAGAGGAACGTTGTTCAGGTGTTTTCGAAGGAACTTGTCCAATCTCCCATAGAGGTTCTCGCTGCTGACCGTGTACTCCAAAGACTCATCGTCCCCCATATTTCATGTATTCTTTGATCTTTCTCTGCATCTCTCTTTCCTTTATCTCCTCGCGCTTGTCGTACTTCTTCTTACCCTTCGCGAGGGCTATTTCGACTTTGGCGATGCCTTTATCGTTGAAGTACAGTTTTGTAGGTATCAACGTCAAACCACCGCTGCTCAGTTTACCCGCCAATCGCTTGATCTCGCGTTTATGTAAGAGCAGTTTCCTAGCCCTTTCAGGATCGTGGTTGAAATGGCTCGCGTGTTTGTAAGGACTGATGTGGAGGTTCAGAAGGTATATTTCCCCGTCTTTGACTCTGCAGAAAGAATCTTTGAACGAGACGTTCTTCTCCCTCAGAGATTTCACTTCGGAACCTTTCAGCTCCAATCCGGCTTCGTAAGTTTCTAAAATTTCGTAATCTCTCGCTTTCTTGTTCACCGCTATCAATTCCACATTTGGACCTCCTCAAAACTCGATACCTTCTATATGCTCGATGCCTTTCTCGTTAACTTCGATGACATCGATGCGGAGCGCTTCGTACCTCAGTTTTCGCCCGAGCAGAAATTCATTGGCTGCGAGTTCTATTCTTTTGACTTTCAAACGGTCCACTCTCGTTCGTGGTGAAAAAGAACTCTTTCCACTCTTAACTTCAACAAAAACGAGGTACCCTTTGTACCTCGCCACTATGTCTATCTCACCGAAACGCGTTCTGAAATTGCGCTCGATTATCTTGTATCCTTTCTTTTTTAGAAACTTCGCTGCGGCCTCTTCAGCTTCTTTCCAATTCAAGCATGTATTCCAGGCACGACTATGTGCCCATCCTTGCGCTTCGGAAAGTTCGACCTGATGGCTTCCACATCTTCGAAAGGTTTGACCACGTCTTCTCTGAGCTCGACACTCGATTCGATGGGAGTGTACATGGGCTCAACTTTGCTGACGTCCACTTCGTTCAACAGTTCCATATAGCTGAGTATTTCGTGCATGTCCTCTTCGAACCATTTCCGCTGTTCTTCACTCAACTGCAGTCTCGCCAAACTTTCAAGATGTCTTATCAAATCCTCGTTTATCTTTATCAATCACCTTTACCCCCTTCAAGTCGTTGATGCTGACGTTGGAAGCCTTCAGGTTTTCCTCGACGATCTTCTTGTATATCTCTGTCCTGTATATTTTAACATGTGCCGGTGCAGAGATGCCTATCTTCACCTCGGAGCCTTCTATCTTGAGCACTGTCACCTCGATCTCATCAGAGATTATGAAACTTTCTCCCACCTTTCTTGCGAGCACGAGCACGTAGATCACTCCTTGTACATCTTTTTCAATATCTCGTTGCTCCTCTTTAGCTCCTCATCTATCCTGTGCTTGAGCTTGTAATCACTTCCTTCCAGTAAAAGCTGTTTTGCCAGATTTTTCTTCCTGTTGACCACGATCGGTGCGAGTAAATTGACCGTGGCTTCGTTCGGGGCGTTCCGAGGTATGGTCACTATCGCCCACACCTCTACATCTTCGGTGTTCTCCAATTTGAGTTCTTTTCTATCAGCTTCACTCAGTTCGAAAGAGTAGTCCACCCTCACGAGCCAAGGATTCACTATGGGGAGTGCTACCATCGGATCTTCGAGTGAAGCGAGCCAACAGAAAGGTTTCGTCTGTTCCAACTCGACGATGGTGAATCTTCGAAGATGCTCAAAACCGGGTATACCTCTTTCGAACAGCAAGACCTTGCCTTCGTTCACTTCTATTTCACCGAGTTTGGTTTCACACAGCACGATGTCTCACCCCTAAGAGATGAAATCGACCAGAGTGTTTCTCAAAAGGTTCGCAGCCGACTTCAACGCCGCGTTCAAAACGGCTTGCTTCATGGATAGGCTCGTCACTGCCTCCGTTACGTCCACGTCGCGCTCTTGAGACAGATGTTCGGTCATGAAGATGTTCAGTTCATCGATTCTGTTAGAAGCGGCTTCCACGACCCTCTGCATGGCGCCGATCTTCGCGAGATTTTCAGACACGGACTTTTCAAGATAGTTCACGCTGGCGAGCGCCACATCGCTGATGAATCTCGGTTCGTTCCTCTCCAAAGCTTTCAATGTCATATCCAAAATGCTGAAAACGCTCTGATTGCCATCCGTCACGAAGAGATCCTTCACGCTGATACCGTACTCGAGGGGATATCCAAACACCAAGGTAGATCTGTTCTGCAGAGCCTCAGGCTTGATCTGTATCTGACCATCTTCGCTCACGGGAGGTTCACTGCCTTGTAAGCCTGCGAAGATGTAATCTGAACCAACTTGAGTGTTGGCGATTTGAACCAACTGTTTCTTGATCTGAGCGATCTCTTGTGCTATCGCCTGTCTCTGATCGGCTGTGAGCGTTCCGTTGGCCGCTTGAACGAGTAACTCCCTCAATCTCTGATAGATCTCGCTCACCTGCTGAACGTTCGTATCGTAAGCTTTCACGATGCTCTGTGCGTAATTGACGTTCCTTTCGTACTGCTTCAATTCTCGCAACCTGCTGTCGAGGTTGGAGGATCTGGTCGCCAACACCGCATCGTCACTCGGATATCTCACCTTGGTTCCAGAAGAGATTTGATCGTGCAGCTTTGAAATCTGGCCGATCACCCTTTGAATGTTGTACAGGACCCTGTCGCTGGTCATCCTGTCTGTGACTCTCATACCATCACCTGCCCACCACGCCGAGTTTGTCGATCACCCTGCCGATCATCTCGTCGACAGCAGTTATGACACGCGCCGCTGCAGCGAACGCGTGTTGATATTTGATCATGTTCGCCATTTCTTCGTCGAGAGAAACACCCTTGACACGTTCTCTTTCCTGATCTATCTCCAGCCTCAAAGCCTCGTTGTTATCTTTCATCTTCTGCGCCGTCTCCGCCTCGACACCGAGCTCCGCGATGATTCCACCGAAATATTCGAAGAAACTTTCCTTGCCGTCTGCCAGCAATTTTTCGTACTTGGCATCGCGCATGTACCTGACTACGTCTACATTGCTCGAACCGATGGGTAAGATCGAGAGTGCGTTCCAAACATCGTTGAACAGAACCTTTCCAGCATCGACCGCGAGCGCCTCTGCGTTGGTCTTCAGGACGCTCGAGACGTCCCAGCCCATGACGAAGTAGAAGGGTTCGGTCCTCTCTCGCTTGTTGATGGTGAACAGCTCGCTCACATTCAATCTGTTGCGCAAACTGTTGAAATCGTCGCTCCTCGAGATGAGCACGAATTCTTCGTTCCAGTCCGCATCGAAGTTGGTCGGGTCAGCGTTGGTGTCTATCAAGCCGAGAGCTTCGAACAAACCCTTGGGACCAACGATGTTGAAACTCCTCAAATCAAAATCGAAGCTTCTTCCTGCCCTCAAAACGAAAGCGTTGTGAGGCGTCAAATCGGCCAATATTCCTGTGTTCGCTTCGTTGATCTTTTTGACCAAGCTTTCCAGCGTGTCGACGGCTGGATCTATGTGTATGGGCGTGTTGCCTATGTAGAGTTGATAACCTGTCGAACCATTGAAGTTCGTTGAACCTTGGAAGATGTTCTCGAGGGTTGCCTTGGGTTTGAGCACATCGAAAGTCTTGTTAGTTGCGCGCACTTGGGTGAGAAAACCGAGTTCATCTTTGATCTGAACCCTGCTCCAATCGAACTCGAGGTTCTTGGTCGGAACGAGCACGAGCGAATCGTTCACGATGAAAGCTTTTATGTTCGTGAGCTGAGTGTTTATTTGATCCCTTATCGATTCGATCGTTGTCGCTCCATCGATCAGGAGGTTCAACGTCTCAGTTTGTTTTGTTCCATCGTGGAGAGTCTCTTCAAAAACGAGCGTGTAAGTTCCTGATGATAGCTTGGAAAGATCGCTGAAGCTGATGAAAGATTTTTGCTGCGTTTCAAAACCGAGTGTTTTCAAAACGTTCGAGCTTTCATCGATGATGAGCACATCGTTGAGGTTCAAAGAGCTCGTCAAGGTCAATCTGAACGCCGTGGCGGAAGGATTGGGTTGATGCTGTTGGA
>CAYXCE010000062.1:0-7201 GCA_964463395.1 uncultured Pseudothermotoga sp. | reverse complement strand
AGGTGAAACTATGCAGATTGAGCTTGCCTACGACAAAGATGAGACTCTCGCAGTGGAGATACCTGATCGTAATGTTTTGGCCGTCGTTCAAGCCCATTTTCCCGAAGCTAAGAAAGATCCGACGGACGAATTAAGAAGATCACTGAGAAATCCTATCTTCTCACCGAGGTTGGCTGACATCGTTGATAGAAAAAGCAAAGTAGCCATAGTTGTGACAGACATGACCAGGTATGCGATGGACGAACTCGTCAGCGAGCTGTTGTTAGAAGAGATACGTGATGCAGGTGTGCCAAGAGAGAACGTGTTTTTCCTACTCGCACTCGGTACGCACAGACCCATGAGTCAAAAAGAGATAGAAGAAAAGCTTGGGAAAAGAATCGCGAGTGAGTATCCTGTTTACAATCACGATTGTTACAGCGATTTAGTCGATCTTGGTAGAAGCTCCGCTGGTTTTCCCATGAAGATCAACAAAAAATTGATGGAGGCAGATGTCAAGATCACTGTTGGTGTGATCGAACCTCACCTCTTCGCAGGTTACAGCGGCGGTGTGAAAACTGTTTGTGTAGGTTTGGCAGGTATCGAAACGATAGGTGCCACGCACAGTCTCAAGGTACTGTCAGACCCAAGAACGAAGCTTGGGATAATAGAGAACAACATTTTCAGAGAATTCCTCAACGAGATGGCTCAGAGGGTGAAAGTGGATTTCACGGTGAACCTCGTCATGAATGAAGAAAAACAACTCGTAGCAGCATTTTCTGGTCATCCAATAAAATCGTTTGAGACGGCCGTGAATTTCACAAGATCTTGTGTAGAAGTACCAATCCGAGGAGTTGCAGATGCTGTGATATCGTGCCCTGGATATCCGAAAAGCGTGAATCTGTATCAAGCTACGAGGGCTGCGAACACAGTCGTCCTTGGGCCGCAACCTGTGGTGAAAAAGGGTGGAATCATTCTTATACCAGCGCGGTGTGAAGACGGTCTTGGAGATGAAAACTATTATAAGTTCATGTCCAACTTCGATAGCTTTGAAAAACTGAAAGAGCACATCTTCACGAAAGGGTTCGACATGGGCGAACACAAAGCGTACGTTCTCACAAGGATACTTTCACACGCCTCGATCGTGATGAGTGATTGTGAAATAGATGACATCGTTTTGAGAAGAATATTTCTCTCGAAGGTTCACACACTTCAAGAAGGAGTGGAACAAATTTTGAGGGAGAATCCAAATGCAAAGTTCCTCGTGATGCCCAACGGTGTGCACACGATACCTGTTCTGGAGGGATGAGACGTGAAGGTCATGATAGTACAACCGATTCATGAGAACGGCGTAAAGATGTTGTTGAATGCGGGTTTTGAGGTCGTGCACGCTTCGAGTCCTGAACCAACCATCGTCGCTCGGGAAATCTCAGATTGTGACGGTGTCATAGTCAGAACTGCGCCTTTCACAGCGGAGATCATAAGGAATGCACCGAAGCTGAGAGTCATCGCGAGGCACGGGGTCGGGGTTGATAACATCGATGTTGAGGAAGCTTCCAAGCATGGAATTTATGTTGTCAACACTCCCAATGCGAATGCGTTATCGGTCGCCGAAGCGACGGTTGCGTTCATCCTCGCGCTCGCCAAACAACTCAAGCAGATGGATGCCGCAACGAGGAGGGGAGATTTCAAAGTCAGAGATTCGTTCTCAACCATGGACGTGGATGGAAAGACTCTCGGAATCGTTGGACTTGGCAGGATAGGATCACTGGTCGCAAAAAAATGTCGAGCGGCCTTCTCCATGAGAGTGCTCGCTTATGATCCTTACATTGATGCCAGTAAGGCTTCAGAACTGGGAGTCGAGCTGACCACGCTGGATCAGCTTTTGAAGGAATCTGATTTCGTCACGATCCACGTTCCACTCACACCCGAAACGAAAGGTATGATAGGTGAAGCGCAACTGAAACTCATGAAACCCACCGCATACATCATAAACATGGCACGTGGACCAATATGGGATGAACTCGCCGTTGTGAAGGCACTCAACGAAGGTTGGATAGCTGGTGCGGCCACCGACGTGTTCGTTGAGGAACCTCCAAAGAGCGATCATCCTTTCCTAAAATGTGAAAAGATCTTGCTCACTCCACACAATTCTGCACTCACGAAGGAGTGCGTGATCAGGATGGCGGAGGGTGCGGCACAAGGTGTGATAGAGGTCCTTTCAGGAAAGAGGCCAAGCTTTCCTGTGAACCTCGATCTTTTGAAAAAGTATGGAAAGATCTGAAAAAGGAGGGGATAGAAATGTCGTTCGTTCCTAAAGGGGTCATACCAGCGGTCGTTACCCCGATGCACAGGGATGAAAGTATCAACGAATCAGCTTTCAGAAAGCTTTTGAACTATCTGGTCGACAATGGTGTTCATGGTGTCTTTGTCATAGGCAGCCAGGGAGAATTCTATGCTCTGACGAAGGAAGAAAAGATCAGGCTGATGGAGATCGCTGTGGAAGAGGTGAACGGTAGGGTCCCAGTCTATGCGGGTACCGGAGGTATAACGACCAGGGAAGTCATCGAACTCAACGATGCCGCAGAAAAAATAGGCGTGGACGCAGTTTCAATCATCACTCCGTACTATATCACCCCATCACAGGACGAATTATACGAACATTATGTAAAGATCGCAAAAGCGACCAAGTTGCCTGTCTTGCTTTACAACAATCCCGGAAGAACTGGAGGTGTGAAGTTAGATCCGCGCACGGTTGAAAAATTGGCAGACATCGATAACATCGTGGGGATAAAGGACAGTAGCGGTGATCTAACGAACACGAGCGAGTACATAAGGCGTACCAAGGGTAAGAATTTTTACGTGCTCGCAGGAAGAGACACACTCATATTGGCCACGTTACTCTATGGTGGGACTGGGTCCATCGCGGCCACGGCCAACGCTGCACCGAAGCTCGTTGCAAGCATATACGATTACTTCATCAAAGGAGATATCGAGAATGCGAAACGGGCCCAAGAAGAACTCACACCGTTGAGATTGGCTTTTGAATTGGGGACATTCCCGGTGGTCATCAAGGAAGCGTTGAACATGATGGGGATCGAAGCTGGACCGGCACGAGGGCCAATCAAGGGTTTGAGTGAGGAAAAGAAGGCTGAATTGAGAAAGGTCCTTCAAGAAATGAAGCTCTTGTGAAGGGAGTGTTCAAGATGCGTGAGAACAGAACGAAGAAACTTTTGAAAGAAGGCAAATATGCGATCGGTATCATGGTCAGCGAGATAAGGACTCCCGGTATCGCACAAATGCTAGCAACCGCCGGTTTTGATTTCTTCGTCATAGACACGGAGCATTCGCCATTCACGCTCGAAACTGTTCAAGACATGGTCTGGGCCGCCAGAGCTGGTGGCATAACACCCATCGTCAGGGTACCAACGAGGTATGGTCATCACAATCTCTCCAGGCCTCTCGACAGTGGAGCGGAAGGGTTGCTTGTACCACAGGTTGAAACCCGTGAAGAGGTGGAGCAGATAATCAAAGCCACTAAATACTATCCCTTAGGTGAGAGAGGCATGGCACTCAGAAGAACTCCGACGGGCTTTGCCTCTTTCAAAGGAGAGGAAGTCACCAAATGGGCCAACGAAAACACGTTGATCATTTTACAGATAGAAAGTAAGGAAGCCATAGACAATCTTGAAAGCTTGATCATACCAGGTGTCGATGCGTGTCTGATAGGTCCAAACGATCTCTCACAGAGTTTGGGAATGCCAGGAGACACGAGGCATCCCTTGGTTCAAGAGTATGTGGAAAAGTTCGTGCAGAAATGTTTGAAGCTCAACGTACCGTGCGGTATACATCTTCCCACCCCTGAAGCACTACAACCCTGGATAGAGAAGGGCATGAAGCTGTTGATGTGTTCGAGTGACATAAACTTGATCGTCGACAGCGGAAAGAAGATCGTCGATACGTTGAAACAGATGATTCAGGGAAGGTGAGATGAATGTATCCATGGCACGATCGTTTTCACATGGGTCTGATACACTTCATGGCTTATCCCAACGCAAAGACTGAGGAAGAAATCCTCTCCACAGTCAAACGTGTGCTCCAAGATGAATTCTTCCAAGCTGTGGAGGTGAGTGCGCTCGTTGAGGAAAACGTTTTGAAAAAGATAGGAAAAATGTGTGAGGTAGCGAAGGTAGAACTCTTGATAGCCGCTCAACCGTTGGTACTTTCGAAAAAACTGAATTTGAACTCCATGAACGAGGAAGAAAGGAAAACGGCTGTGGAAGAAATCCAGAGGACCATCGATAAAGCGTATGCTTCGGGTGCCAAGGCGGTAGCTTTTTTGAGTGGTAGGATGCCAAGTGTGGCACATATTGAAACGGCGAAAGAGAAGCTTGTTGATTCACTCTCTCAAATTTGTGACTATGCGAAAGAAAAATCGAGCGAGTTTGGTTACACTCTCGCTGTGAACCTCGAGGTCTTCGATTATTCCATCGAGAAAAACGCCTTGGTCGGACCTGCACCCATAGCCTTTGAAATTGCATCTAAAGTCAGACTTTTCCACGACAATTTCGGCTTGACGATCGATCTATCTCACCAGCCTTTGGTGTTCGAAGATGCTTTCTACACACTTGGACTGCTCTCACCATTCGTCACGCACATACACGTGGGTAACGCGGTGCTCGAATCGAATCATCCAGCATACGGTGATCAGCATCCAAGGTTCGGAATAAAGGGTGGTAAGAACGATGTGGAAGAACTTTCATATTTTCTGAAGGCTCTATTCAAAGTTGGATATTTCGATAAGAAAGTTGCCACAGAAAAACCCGTGATCTCTTTCGAGGTCAAGCCTTTGCCAGATGAGGATCCCGATTTGGTTGTTGCGAACGCTAAAAGAACTTTCTTAACGGCTTATGCAAAATTCTTGAAGGAGGTTTGATTGAATGAAGAGATTCAAAGTCTTCGTGACACGAAAAATCCTCGAAGAAGGTTTGAACATGCTCAGGGAAAAATTCGATGTCGAAGTGAGTGACTACGACGGAGTCATCCCAAGGAAAATGCTTTTGGAGAAAGTGAAAGGCGTCGATGCCATACTGAGTTTACTCACCGACACGATAGATGCTGAAGTGATGGATGCAGCTGGATCAAATCTGAAAGTCATAGCGAACTACGCGGTGGGGTACAACAACATCGATGTGGAAGAAGCAACTAAACGTGGAATCATGGTCACGAACACACCTGGCGTGCTTACGGAGACCACGGCAGACTTAGCCTGGGCTCTGATGATGGCCATAGCCCGTAGGATCGTCGAGGCGGACAGGTTCGTCAGAGAAGGAAGGTTCCGTGGCTGGGAACCCATGCTCTTGCTCGGTACGGACGTTCACGGGGCAACACTCGGTATCGTTGGTTTCGGACGTATAGGTCAAGCGATGGCTCGAAGGGCACTGGGATTCAACATGAAAGTTCTATATTACGACAATGCCAGGGTTCCTGAGCAAGTAGAGAAGGAACTGAAAGCCACCTACGTTGATCTTCCAACACTTCTGAGAGAATCTGATTTCGTCTCGTTACATGTTCCATTGACGAAAGAGACTCACCATCTGATCGGTGAAAAAGAGTTGAGAATGATGAAAAAAGGAGCTTACTTGATCAACACCGCTAGGGGTCCCGTCGTGGATGAAAAAGCTTTGGTAAAAGCTTTGAAGGAAGGTTGGATCAAAGGAGCTGCGCTCGATGTTTTCGAGAATGAACCTGAAGTTGAACCCGAGCTTTTGAAGCTCGAAAACGTCGTCCTTGCACCACATATTGCTTCTGCTTCTTACGCAACGAGGTCCAGAATGTCCATCATGGCGGCAGAAAATATCATCAAAGCGCTGAGTGGGGAAATTCCACCGAATTTGGTCAATCCAGAGGTACTACAGAAAAAAAAGTGAGGGCGAAAGGCCCTCACTTTTTACCCTTCTATGATTATGCCAACTTTTTCAAAGATCTTGTGTGCAGCATCTTTGCAAGGAAAACGAGAGTGATGATTCCAATCGGCAGTAAGATGAATGGGCTGAGTTTGAGGGTACCGTATAGGATATACATGATCAAGGCAACGAACGCACATGTCAGTGCGTAAGGAAGTTGTGTGTTCACGTGATCCATGTGGTCACATCCAGAGAAGATGGAGGAAAGCACGGTAGTATCGGAAATGGGTGAACAGTGATCGCCGAAGATTGCGCCCGCAAAAACGGTTCCCGCCATGACCGTCGTGGAAAGCCAGGGATCTTTGGTTATGTTGTAAGCTACAGGAATAGCGATAGGCGTAAGGATGGCCATGGTACCCCAAGAAGTTCCTGTCGAAAACGAAATGAACATGCCAATCAAGAAAACGATGGCTGGAACCAAAGCGAATGAAACGTTTTCCCCCACAAGTGATACGACGTAATCTGCAAGCTTCATATCCTTTGTCACCGTTCCGATCGACCAGGCCAAAACCAGTATCGCACAGGCTAAGAGCATCAACTTGAATCCTTCAAGCAGCGTTCTCATCGTTTCTGCAACACTCATGATTTTGAAACCCAAAGCTATAACTATTCCCACCAGAGCCATAGCGAAAGCGCCCCAAAGCAATGCTGTTGCCGCATCGGCGTTACCGAGTTTTTCAATCAATGTCTCTCCACCCTGCGCAGCACCAGTGTAGTAGAAACCGAGGATGGTGACAAAAACAAGCGCCACGATCGGGAGAACGAAAGTCATTATCATCGGCTTTTTCTCGATCGGTTTTCCAAGCTCAAAATCGATGTTCAGCATGGGCATCGCACCGTCACGGGAAGTTTTTCCTTCGCGTTCGGCCCTACGTTCAGCTTTCAGCATGGGGCCGAAATCCCATCCACTCATCGCGATGATACCAACGAACAACACCGTGAAGATACAATAGAAGTTGAACGGTATGCTCGCAATGAATGCGGCCATAGGTGCGACCGTCGTTATACCGGCGGCTGTTAGTCCATTCTGTATCATCGCAAGTTGGTACGCTATCCAATCCGAGATGAAGAATGTAGCAACGGGAGCGGAGGTTGAATCGAGAATGTAGGATAATTTCTCTTTTGATATTTTCCGTTGCTCAAAGATATCTCTCATGACGTTTCCCACTATGGCCGAGTTTATGTAGTCGTTGAAAAAAACGATGACACCGAGGAGCCAAGCCCATACGCTCGCCGATCTTCTGGACTTTATCCTCTCT
>CAYXCE010000061.1:6760-7205 GCA_964463395.1 uncultured Pseudothermotoga sp. | reverse complement strand
GTACTCGGTGTCGTCCAGCTCAACGAGCACATCACCAGCCTTGACCTGATCACCCTTGTTCACCAAAACCTTTTTCACTATCCCAGACACCAATGCCCTGACGTCGGCGTATTCCCTCGGTTGGACTGTCCCAGACAACGTGACAGTATCCATCAAATTCATTTTAGAAACCATGTACTCACTGACCTGCACCGCGTTGGTTTGGGTTGTATTTCTGCTACCACAGGATGAAAAAATCAAGGCGAAAGAGAGAACGATCAATATCCAACGTAACTTGCTCACACTCATACACCTCCTGAAACCTCGACCAGATCAACACCCAAGACTACGAACAAGTTGAGCTTGCTCATCAAAAGATCGAAATCAGCCTTGAAGAGTTCAAGCTCCGCTTCTTCGACGTCGAGGGCCGCTGTTTCGAGATCTCTCGGTGAGACGAATTCTTTCT
>CAYXCE010000061.1:0-6750 GCA_964463395.1 uncultured Pseudothermotoga sp. | reverse complement strand
CTTTTTGAGCTCCAAATCCAATTCGGCCAAATCTTTTGAAATCTCGGCGATCCTTATCGACGCATAAGAATCTCTCACAGCCTTTTCTAAACTTTGCAATTTTTCTTCATACATAGCCTGTTGCAAATTGAACCTCTGTTGCGTTAACTTGTAACTGTGCGACTTTTCGCCACGGTCCATCAGGTTGTAGTTGAATGCGAAACCGAGCGAAACAGAGAAGTTCTTCTCTTCCTTGAAGGTGACTCCGGCCGTGAAAGTTGGGTTTGGTAACCACGCTTGGTAAGCCCTCTCGCTCTGGCGCTTGGCGATCTCGAGGGCAATGAATGAAGCTTGAACGTCATACCTCGCCCTGACCGTTTCGAGTGCTTCCTGTTCACTGGGCAGTTTTGACGTCATCTGACGCAGTCGAACCATCATGGTATCGAGAACGATCTGCGGATAATTCTTAGAAACGCTGAACTTAGCTTGACTGAGCTTTTCCAATTGCAAGGTGAGGTTTTGCAACTGTTTTTGCGCGTTCACGATGTCTTCAAAGGCTGCACTCCCAACTTCGTACGCTCTGCGAAGTTCTTCAACTTGTTCATTCAGAAGTCGAAGCTTTTTAGATGTGATATCCAACTTTTTCGTATAATAAAAGCTGTTGAAAATATCGTTCGCCACACTCAAGAAGACGCCGTTCTTTGCAGACAGAAGTTTCCAACCAGCATCGAAGAAGTTCTTCTGTTTTTCGAGTTGGTCCAGATCGAAGTTCGAGAACAATTTTCTCGAGACAGAAAAGGTCCAGCCGCTGTCTTTCCACTCTTCGATGGAAGAGTTGTAGGTCCAACTGTTTTTAATCGAAAAGTTGAAACCGGCGATGTTTGAAAAGGTTATGGACACAGGAATGTTCGTAGAATAAGTAACATCACTGTCTGAAATCGAGGCTGAAAGATTGAAATTGTCCAAACCAACGTATGGCAACAGCACCATCTTGTCCTTCTTGATCTGGAAATCGGCTTCTTCGTAGTTCAGTTTGGCCGACAGATAATTTGCATCAGACTGCAGGCTCTTTTGAACCTCATCCATAAAAGCTGCAAAGCTCAAGCAAGGTAGCAGCAGGATTAAAAGCAACATTTTTTTCACGTCGCATCACTCTCCAAGGATGGCCACGAGCAACTTGGAAAAGTCCTGTTCGGCATCCACGTGCACATTGCACGCGCTTTTGAGAAGAGTTTTGAGCTGTGTTAAGAACGTTCTCCTCGCATTCGCGTAAGCCAGCTTGGCGTTCAGGACGTCTCTCTCAGATGCGACACCAGCGCTGTAGTTCTTCTGCACCGTGTCGAGTTGAATCTTCGCAACGTCCACTTTTTCCATCTGTGCCTGGATCGATTTGATGCTGTTTTTAATGGACTGAATCTGATTTTCATAAGATTTTCTCAACGATTGCAAATAGGACTGAACATCGGCCTGGGCTTTTTTCAGATTCCTCTCATAATAGTTCTTCGTATACTGAGATGGGTTCACTAATCCATCCAAATCCATCTGTGCGAGTTGAACGTTCAATCTGGCCATAGCCAGTGTCAAAGATTTGTCCACCAATTGGTCAACGGTGGGCAATGAAAAACTCAGGTTCAACTTGGTCGGCACTTCGACCTTGACGTTAACACCTATGAGACTTTCGAAATCTCGCTTTGCCTGCTCTGCCGAAAGTTTTGCGGAGTCAAGATCTCTCTGAGATTCGATCAGCGTTGCACTCGCGTTTTTGAGCTCTTGAATCGTACCAACACCCTTATCGTAAAGATCTTTCTTTTCTCTGTAATCGATCTCTGCCATCTGAAGGTTCAACTGTGCTATTTCAAGCGCAAGTTGGCTCTCGACAGCTCCGAAATAGACATCGAGAAAATCACTGAGAAAACTTTTCAAAGATTCTCTGTAGGTATTTTCAGATCTCAATCTGGAAAGTTCTGCGGAAAGTTCTTGTCTTTTATTTTTCGCCTCAAGCAGAGCTTTTTGATAGTCATCTTCAGCTTGTTGACGGTCCAACATCAGTTTCAAATATGTTGGGCTGTTGTTCTTGGCATTCTCCAGAGCATCGATAATTCCACCAAAGAGCACACATCCAAACAAGAACACGATCAGTAAAAACGTGCCACGCCTCATCTACAACCCTCCCGTCGTTTTTTCTTCACCATCATTTTAGACTCAAAAGTGGTTCGCACTTCTACTCTTAATGATTTTCTAATGATACTGACTTGCTTTTTGAGAGGATCCAGTGATGTGATCCGAGGAAAGGTTGAGGATCAACCGGCACCGATCCTACTCCCTCCAGCTCCGGAACCGACACTACCGCCTTTGAAGCTACTGGAAGAAGAGGATTTCGCAACGGTTTGTGAAGCCGTCCGCACCACCGACGGGATCACATCCAGCGCTTTCGGTTGGGCGAGAACAAAACTCGTCACGGGCGCTTCGGCGGGTGGGTTCAGCTTTCTGAAGTTTTCTGCGACCGTTCTCGCAATGCCTAAAGCGGTGGCATAAACTATGTATTCGTCCCATATCGCGACGGACTGAGGAGGATACATCGAAAGGGCGGAGAAGTCCAACAAGAATTTCTCGAAATTTTTCCACCTCAAATAATAGAGCAGTCCTTCTTTCGTCCATCTCGAAAAGACATCTTTTCTCATGAGAATAATGGCTATACCTGTTGAAACACACAAGAACATCACAGTCCGTACATAAATGATCATCGATCGATACTCCGGACCGAGGTTAGCGAGCGCGAACAGTCCGATCAAGGGTATCAATACACAAAAAACCACCGCAAAACTTTTCGCGATTCTGTTTCCTTTCTCATCCATGAGTTTCTTCTCTCTGATCTTGTACAGAACATCTTGCTGCCACTTTCTGAAGTTTTGCAGAAACTTTCTTGCGTTAGACTCTCTTTGAAGGGCTTTTTTGAACGAATTGAGATCCAACTTGTTTTCTGAAATGAAGCCATTGAAGATCTTTGCAACGTCGTTTTTGGAGACATCGGTCAAAAATTCTATTGCCTCAACTTCACCCTTTTGTCCCACGATGAACCTCGCTCTCTTCTCTTTCACTTCGTTGAGGAGAAGACCGTTCAAACCATGCTCATCGGGAGAGGCACACAACTTTTTCACCACTCCGTTGACCACAGCCGGTGAATCTCCGTAAGGAATCTCTCTCTCGTATTCGACATCATAAATGATGGAGAATTCCCTACCGAACTTTCTGTAAAGAAATATGGGAAACAAAAACGCGAATGAACCGTAGACAAACGCAAAGATCGCACCGAAATAATTCTTCTGTATGTATCTCTTTTCGTAAGCCAACACTTCTCTCAGAGAAACATCCTCATGACGTTTGAATCGAACGGGCAAGATTTTTTCAAAAACGTACCTACCCTCGACGAACGTGTTGGGAGGAACATTTCTGAAGATGAACTGGCGTATCCCACCTTCTACCCTCGAATTGACCGCCAAACCCCAAGGATGTTGATAAACGATCGGACGGCCGAACTCATCTGGAAATACGATTTTAACATCGAGTTTTTTGGTGATCACTGGGGCTTCCGCTGCGTACTTGATGAACAGCTGTGTGAAGTCTCTCCCTTGAACAAGGAGGTTCTTCACCCTGTAGCTGAATTTCAGCTCGATGATCAGGCCTTGTCTTGGCACTCGAATATACTCTCCCATTGTGCGGCTGAACTGGAAAAGGATGTCGATGTTTCTCGGTTCAAACCGCTTGAACTGAACTCCTCCGAGTAACGGTGGCCCTTGAAGAACCTCGTAGTGAAAATTTTCGATCGTCACTCCCTCGGGCATATCTAAACTCCAAGTCACATAGCGAAAAGGCTTAATGAACCTCATGGTGAACGTCTCCGTGACGTTCGCTGTGCCATCGTTTTCCATGAGCAACGTGTAGGTCCTCACAGGAAGTTCGAAAAGATCGGTCGAAGGGCGGTTCGTGATGAACAACAAGATAAAAAACACAACGGCTGCCACCAGAAAAGGTACGATGCGTCTGAACATCTCAGCTCAACTCCTCGAGCATTCGCTTCGCTTCCTCGTAATTCAATTTCCCTTCGGCGACGAGCCTGAGTATTCTCCTCTCGATCTCCTCTACCCGTTCTCTCTTGTTCACAACCTTGATGTTCACATCGCCAGAGACGGTTGAAACTATTATCCTCATCCTTCCATCGCCGAAAACGTATTCATTACCACGACGATTGTAACCAACGTTAGAATTTAGCTCTCCACTCGCGCTCTTAAAAATCAACCTCATGTTTGGTAAACCGACCAAGCTCAGGCTTATGTCACCACTCACAGTACTCAAAAGCCAATCGTATTCCTTGCATTCCAATTTGTTAACAACCACATCTCCACTCGCGTTGTTGATGGCTAACCTCTTCACGTCAACAGCTGAGAGCTCGATATCTCCGGAAACCGACTTGATTTCAACGCTCTGAGCTCTACAATCTTCCAAATTGATCTCTCCAGAGACGGTTTTCAGTACACCCCTTTCTACATTCACAGAAGAGATCTGAACATCTGCGGAGACTGAATTAATAAAGAGCGATGTTAAGTCTATGGGAATGTACAATTCCAATTTTTCTGAGGAACTCGAACCGAGACCGAGTAAACCAAGAACTCCTCTTTCATAACTTTTCATATCTATGTTCAACACATCGCCATCAACGTGAACGTCAGGTGCATTCTCCTCAAAAAAAAGCTTGAAGTCAGCCTCAGGACTTCTCGCGATTTTTAAGCTACCACTGGCGATCCTTATCCGCACTTCATTCACGCGCTTTTCTATCGAAATGAACTTCCTCTCCACAACTTCACCCCCTAAAATCCCATGAATCTAACAATGACCCATATGACGATGATCTCGCCGGCTATATAGATCAGTATCGGTACGATGTTCCCCAGTATCAAAAAGAAAACGTACAGTACCACGAAAAAAGCGTAGGTCATGGCGATGGATTTCACTTTGATCTGAAGGAGTTTGTATCCTATGTACGCCAAAAGTAATGCTCCCACCACACCACTGATTATCTTGAAAATCAACATGCTCACGCGCCTTCCTTGAGTTTTCTGATCCTTTCAAGTGCTTCTTGTGCGGATATCTCACCTCTCTCAAGACTTTCCAAGACCTCGTTCACTTGCCTTTCCTGTTGAACTTCCACAGCCTCATAACCGAGTGTTTTGACGATCGCTTCGAGTCTCGAGCGCGCTGTGGGGTATGAGATTCCAAGTTCCTTTTGAACTTCACTCAAGTTTCCACGAGCCTTTATGAAAATTCTCAAAAAACTCAACTGTTCCGGTGAAAGTCTGAAAAACTCCTCGAGTTCAAACTTCCCCCTTATCGTCGTGCCACACGATGGACAGCTGAGTTCTGTTATCAACAGTTGATTGTCACAGACGGGACATCTTGAGATCACGCGCGCCATTGAAATCACCTCTTTCAATTTATTTAGTTAAACCTGAAAATATCTTAATATAAAACTTAAACTTTGTCAAGTACACGCTGGCGTAACACGGAAGGTAATCACTTTGACTGTACAACTGGTACAATCCTGAGGGAGGGAGTCGAAGCGTGTACAAGAGAGTGCTGATAAAACTCAGCGGTGAAGTCATGTGTGGTGAGGGTTCGAGGGGTTTTGATAGGGGGAACATCGACTTTTTGGTTCGCCAACTCTCACAGGTGGTTGAGTATGGGGCGAACGTTGGTATCGTCATAGGTGCGGGCAACATATTCAGGGGAGAAGAACTGACGGATCTTCCACACTCGCTCGCCGATCAGATAGGTATGTTGGGAACAGTCATCAACGCTTTGTATCTGAAGGGAGCCCTACAGAAAGTTGGTATAAAGTGCGTTGTTGTTTCCCAGATAAGTTCACTTCCGTCCATAAGACCGATCCATTACGATGACATAAACCTCTATTTCGATGCAGGTTACGTGGTCATTTTTGCAGGTGGTACTAGTAATCCTTTCTTCACAACGGATATCGCTGCAGCTTTGAGAGCAGTCGAAATGGGAGCAGATCTTCTGATCAAAGCAACGAAAGTCGATGGGGTTTATGATAGCGATCCGAGAAAAAACAAAAGGGCAAAAAAATTCGAGCGGCTATCTTACCAAGATGCGATAAAATTGGGCTTGAAGGTGATGGATACTGAGGCGTTTTCCATATGTGGGAGGTACAAACTGCCCATAATTGTACTCAATTTCTTCGAAGATGGGGCACTCTTGAAAGCTGTCAAAGGCGAACCGGTCGGCAGTTATATTTTACCCGAATGAGGAGGTGGCTCGATGTACAACGAGATCATGGATGTCAAGGCTCGTGAAGTCCTCGATTCAAGAGGTAATCCAACCGTTGAAGTTGAAGTTTACCTCGAAGATGGAACGGTGGCTTCTGCAATCGTACCATCTGGTGCCTCTACTGGAAAGTTTGAAGCCCTCGAACTGAGAGACAAAGACGAGAGGTACCTCGGTAAAGGTGTCCTCAAAGCTGTGAAGAATGTCAACGAGATCATCGCACCAAAGATCATGGGAATGAACGCTTACGATCAAGTCGCTATCGACTCCGTTTTGATCGATCTGGATGGAACTGAGAACAAATCGAAGCTTGGAGCCAATGCGATACTCGGTGTTTCTATGGCTGTTGCGAGAGCTGCAGCAGAGAGTCTGTATCTGCAGCTCTACAGATATCTCGGAGGGCCGAACGCCAAGGTTTTACCTGTGCCGTTCATG
>CAYXCE010000060.1:1701-7268 GCA_964463395.1 uncultured Pseudothermotoga sp. | reverse complement strand
GTTGAAGTTTTGTGAGAGGATCTCCAAAGCTCGATGTTCATGAGAGATGCGCCCTTCGAGTATCCCAACGGTGATGTGTGGAACGGCTGGAACTTTGCTCGATGAGATAGCTTCGAGCAAACGAAAGGTATCGACAGAAAATCCATAGACAACCTCCATGACGGAAGGATCGGCGAAGAAGTCGAAACTCACGACGTCCGCCAGTCCTTCGAGTTCTTCCAAACGTTTCTGGGGAAAACCGACGTGGAAATTGTAAGAAAGATCGTACTGTAACTTGAGCCTTTTCAACGTGCTCGAATGGCTCGCGAAAGGAACGAGCAGATCTTTTCCCAAACCACCACTTATGAGAAAGTTCTTGTATCCTTTTTTTGCGAGTCGTTCGAGATGTTGGAGCGTTTTCATGTGCGCCAGGTAGTGCCCGGCGCAGTGTGCACAGTTCATAGAACAGACGTTACCAGTGAGCGATATCGGTATCGTTTCACTCGGATCAACAGAGATCAATCCGATCACCAACACAAATATACCATCTTGAGGTGCCTTTCGTGGTATGATTCAAAAAGACAGAGAACGGGGAGGGGAACTGAATGAAGATCTACATTTCTGTTGACATGGAAGGTTTGGCCGGGATAGCCACCTGGAGTGAGGTCGACACCAGCAAGAAGGAAGCTTCGCAGGTTCTGTACGAACATCTGAAACCTTTGCTCGAGGGTCTTTTCTCGTCTGGCGTGGAGATCGAGCACGTGTTGATCGCAGATTCCCACGGTGCCGGTACAGCCATCCCATACAGTATATGCGAAGAGTTCGATAGGGTCAGCCTCGTGCACGGTCCCATCAGGAAAGATTACATGATGAGTGGTTTGGATGGCAGTTTCGATAGGGTCATCTTCCTCGGTTATCATGCCGGGATCGGCACCAAAAACGGAATCATGGATCACACTTATTCGAGTTCTCTGATACACAACGTTTGGATCAACAAAAAGAGGATGAACGAAGCTTTGATAAACGCGGCGTTCGCTGGACATCATGGGGTACCCGTCTGTTTGATCGTTGGCGATGAGGTTTTGAAAGAAGAATTACAGGGCGAGCTCACTGGGCGCTATCTTTTCGTCAGCACGAAGGTGGGGATCGGTAGGTACGCCGCCATCATGAAGCCGAAAAAACAGTTGTTCGAGGACATCAAAAAGGCAGCGAGTCAAGCTTTAAAAATTCCAAGAAATGAACTTGCACTCTACAGATTCAACAGTCCCGTCGAGTTGCTGATCGAGATGAAAGATACAGTCTATGCCGACTTGGCCGAGCTGATCCCAGGTACAGAGCGCATCGATGGTCGAACGATCAGGTTCGTCCATAACGATTATCCTGTGGTCTTCAACGCGATCATGGCGATCGTCTACGTGGCGATGGCGGGGAAAGACTGGAGGCCGTAAGGGTATGAAACATTTGAGCGAGTTGATAGAAAAGGCGAGAGAAAAGGGAAAAAGGAGCTTAGTGGTTGTGGGAGCGGAAGACGAAGAAGCCGTCGAGGCTGCGGTGGAGGCGAAAAGGGAAGGGTTGATAGAACGAATTTTTCTGGGTGGAAATCTTGAAAAGATCAAAAGACTGAATTATTTGAAAGACGTTGAGCTCATCGAGAGCCGTGACGAAACAGAAGCTTGCGAGAAAGGCGTCAAGCTCGTTTCCTCGAAAAGTGCGGAGATCTTGCTCAAAGGTTTGGTGAAAACCTCCACACTTTTGAAAGCCGTTCTGAACAGAGAGTGGGGACTGAGGGGAAGCGGCCTTTTGACGCACCTCGCGGCGGTCGAAGTGCCCGCGTTGGACAGGGTGGTGTTCATAACCGATGGAGGAATCGTCATAAGACCATCGCTCGAAGAGAAGGTGAAGCTGATCAACAACGCCGTTGAGGTGTTGATCAAGCTCGGTTACAACATGCCAAAGGTCGCTCTGATATGTGCGGTTGAAACGGTGAACCCCTCGATGCCCGAAACCATGGAAGCTGCGATCATCGCGAAGATGAACCAACGTGGCGAAATAAAGAATTGCATCGTTGATGGGCCTTTGGGTCTGGACAACGCCTTGAATCTGAGGGCTGCGGAGGTCAAAGGAGTGAAGAGTCCCGTGGCGGGCTGTGCCGATCTGCTCGTGGTGCCGGACATACATTCTGGAAACTTCCTCGGCAAATCTGCAATCTATTTTGCAGCCGGTAAGATCGCCGGTATCGTGGTCGGTGCGAAGGCTCCCGTGGTGCTCGTTTCGAGAGCGGACACCTCGGAGAGCAAACTGCTCTCCATCGCGATGGCGTGCGTCGTGAGTGAGGGTGGCTCATGATAAAGGTCCTTCTGCCTTCACACGTTTTGAACAACGTTGAGCTCTCGTCGGGTAAAGAAAAACTCTTCATCGATGTCTACGATGAGAAGAACTACGAGAAAAAATTGCTGGAAGAGTTCTGGGACATCGTCATGGGACCGAAGAAGTTCGACAGTCCCATGACCATCTTCGTGGGTTCACTCGATGGTTTACTGATGGCCATCAGATACCTCGAAACCAAGGTTGAACTGGAAGAACTGAAGAAGAAGCACGAGGTGTTGTACAGTTTCGCTGAACTGCAGGGCGCCATCGTCCACGAAGTTTTGAAGGAGCTTCAGAGACTGCGCGAGAACGACTGTCGAGCGATCGCTCTGGTTGCAGAGAAGGGAGTACAGATACTCGCCTATCTTGAGTACTTCTCCGCCGGCAAGTACGTGCAACTCGAGGAAGGCATGTACGAAGTGAATCTGAGCGGTAAGAAGAAGACGATCGTGCTGAGCGAGCGCCCCGTCGATGGTTTCCACAACGTTCGTATACCTCCGCTTCGCGAGAGGAAGAACGATATCCCTTACATGATCGATTGGATCCTCTCTTCCATACACCAAAGACACAGGTATATACCCATCAAATTCCCCAACGAAGAAATCATGAACTTGTTCTTGAGGTACGATTGGCCCGGCAACACCGAAGAACTCATCAGAGTCGTTCACATGTACGCAGCAGATCTCGATGTGGTGAACTACTTTGTGGACTATATCCCAGCTGCAACCAACGGGGAATCGAAACTGCCTGAATACGTGAGAAAAATCGTTGCGAGCATCGAAAAACGAGCGATAAGGAACGTTCTTGAACAGTGCAACTGGAACAGAAAGAAAGCCGCATCCATCTTGGGTTTGAACTACAAAACACTCTGCTACAAGATCAAAAAGTACAGGATCATGAAATAATGTTGAAAACTTGACAAATCCCTCCCCCTGGTGTATATTCGATGAAAATCAAGGGAGGGATGCCGGTGAAAAGGTCGTTCATTCTCTGCCTCGTTATCCTCTCTCTCGTTGCTTCAGCAAACGTCTTCGTAGTGAAGTTTCCAGATTCTGTTCCACTCGATACCGTCGGTAGGTTGTTCGTGATACTCACCAAAGACGGTACGGAAGAGCCCAGGTTCCAGTTCGGTTGGGGCGACGCGCCGTCCATCTTCTTCGCCACGAGTGTCGAGGGGCTCGGAAGTGACAGAACTGTCGTGATCGACACCGACGCTTTAGGTTATCCTGTGGAAAAACTCGCCGATTTGACGCCTGGTTTTTATTACGTCCAAGCTCTGTTCGATTTTTACAAGACTTTCCAGCGTTCTGACGGTGCCGTGGTGACGATCCACAAATACTTCCAGTTTTGGGAAGCTCCCGGAAATCTTTACAGCAACGTCGTCTACAGCTACATCGATCCGAAGGAGACGAGTTTGAAACTCTCCCTGATCAACCAGATTCCAGAAGAAGAGCTGCCGGCCGACACGGACCTAGTGAAGTTCGTCAAGATAAAGAGCGAGATCTTGAGTGAGTTCTGGGGAGATGATATGTACCTGCGCATTGGTATCATCCTGCCGAGGGATTATCATTCGAGCGACGATCTTTACCCTGTGAGGTACAACATAGGCGGATTTGGAACGAGGTACACCCGAGTTTTGAACCTGATGAAAGAAGGGTCAAGTTTCTACAAGATGTGGTTCGAAGAAGACACACCGAAATTCATCTACGTCCAACTCGATAGCGAGGCTCCCTTCGGAGACTGTTACTGGATGAACTCGGAGAACAACGGGCCTTACGCGGACGCGTTGATGAAAGAGTTGATACCTTACATAGAACAGCACTTCAGGGCCATTCCGGAACCTTGGGCAAGGTTGCTCGACGGAGGTTCCACCGGTGGGTGGGTATCGCTGGCTCTGCAGGTGTTCTATCCGGACTTCTTCGGAGGGTGCTGGTCTCAAATACCTGATCCTGTGGACTTCAGATCTTTCCAAGTGATCAACATCTATGAAGACAAGAACGCTTACTTCAAAGATTATGGTTTCTACAGTGTGGAGAGACCCAGCAAGAGAGATTCGAAGGGTGATACCGTGTTCACGATAAGGCAAGAGAACTGGATGGAACACGTGATGGGACCTCATGGAACTTCCGGAGGTCAGTGGGACAGTTGGCAAGCCACTTTCAGCCCGAAAGGCGTCGATGGTCTACCGTTGAAAATATGGGACAAGATCACCGGAGAGATAGACCACAAGGTGGCTGAAGCTTGGAAGAAGTTCGATATCTATCTGTATCTGAAAAACAACTGGTCGAAGCTTGCCGACAAACTCAAAGGTAAGATCCACATACTCGCCGGTGGAAGAGACAGCTATTTCTTGGAAAACGCCGTGTACTCGCTGAAAGAATTCCTCGATAAGACAGATCCTCACTACGGCGGATACGTGAAGATCGTTCCGGAGATGGGCCACAGAAGGATCTTGACGGACAAGCAGGTCATGCTGGAGATGTACCAAGCGATAGAAGAAAAATTGAAATCCAAATGAAAGCAGCCCCGAGGGGCTGCTTTTTTCAAGCGCCCAATTTTTTCGAGATTTCTTTTGCCGTGTTCATGACTTCTTGAGCTATCTTCGGTATGGTCTCTTCGTTGAGCAAGCCGGCGGCAGCGGTGACACTTATGGCACCGACGACTTTCCCAGTGTAATCGAAGACGGGCGATCCAACGCACTTCACACCGTACTCGTTCTCTTCGTTGTCGATCGCATAGCCTCTTTCTCGCACTAGAGCGAGTTCTTGTTTGAGTTTCTCAGGGTCTGTGATCGTGTTCGGTGTACACTTGTTGAGCTGAACGTGCTTAAAAAAGTCTTCTAATTCGTCCTCTTTGAGGAACGCCAAGATGGCTTTTCCAAAGCCCGTTGAATAGAGTCTCATCCTCATGCCTATTCTGGACACGGTGGGTATGGTTTTGGCGCTCTCCACCTTGTCCACGTAGACTCCTTCGTATCCATCTTTGAGCGCAAAATGAACGGTCATACCTGTTTTTTCCATCAGATCGACGAGCAGAGGATGCGCGATCTCACGGACCTCTATGTTCCTCAACACTATGCTTCCCAGTTCGACCACTTTGTAAGAAGCGAAGTATCTGTGCGTGTAGGGATCTTTGAACACGTAGCCGCATTTGACCAAGGTCTCTAAATGCTTGAATGCGGCAGGGGCTGTTACTTTCAAAAATTGTGACACGTCACGGAC
>CAYXCE010000060.1:0-1691 GCA_964463395.1 uncultured Pseudothermotoga sp. | reverse complement strand
CACGGACCCTCACACCACTCTTCTTCGAAACGACGTACTCCAAAACCTTCAACGCACGTTCAACTGAATAGATAGCCATTCGAAATGTCACCTCACGACCCTGCCGCTTCCTTCACCTTTCATGAGCTTCTTCACCTCGTCCAGGGTGACTTCATTGAAATCACCGACGATCGTGTGCTTGAGGCAGGAAGCAGCAACGGCAAACTCCAAAGCTTCTTGTGGTTTCATGCCCGTTAAGAAGCCGTATATGATACCTGCCGAGAAGGAATCTCCCGCACCAACCCTATCGACGATGTGCACCGTGTACTGCCTCGCCGAATAGAAATCCTCTCCATCCAGCAGTACGCCGGACCAGCCGTTCAGGTTCGCAACGACGCTCTCTCTCAAACTGATCGCGACTTTCTTGAAACCGAAGCGTTCTTTGAGCCTGCGGCACACCTGCTCGTAACCTTTCAAACTCAGTTTGCCTTCCACAACGTTGCTTTCGTCTGCCTTTATGCCGAAGACCTTCTCCGCGTCTTCCTCGTTCGCGAACAGCACATCGACGTACTTCACCAACTCGGACATAACCTGTCTGGCTTTCTGCTCACTCCAAAGTTTTGCTCTGTAGTTCAAATCGCACGAAACAGTGATATTTTTCTCTTTAGCTTTCTTCAGAGCGTCAAAACAAGCTTGCACGAGGTTGTCTCCCAACGCTGGGGTTATGCCCGTGAAGTGGAACCAGACGACGTCTTTCAAGATCTCGTCCCAGTTGTATTCTTCCGGCTTGGACAGTGCAAACACCGAGTTGCTCCTGTCGTAGATGACCTTGGACGGTCTTTGGGAATAGCCCGTTTCGAGGAAATAAACGCCGAGCCTCCCTTCTCCAAAGAGTATGTGTGAGGTGTCGACACCGTACTGTCTGAGGTGCCTCAAGACGGCGATCCCAAAATCGTTGTTGGGAAGTTTTGTGACGAACGAGGATTTCAAGCCGAAATTGGCGAGCGAAACTGCGACGTTCGCCTCAGCGCCCGCATACGTGACATCGAAACTCTTCGTTTGAACGAACCTCAAAAAGTTCGGTGTCGCGAGCCTCATCATGATCTCACCGAACGTGACCACTTTGGACATACGCACACCTCCATAACCATAAGTTAATAATAAAAATTTACAGGCAATACTCAGTTGTATTGTAGCATGGAAACGATGGGGGTGTAGTTCGCCATTTGGTATAAGATCTTATGGGGAGGAGCGAGAGGATGAGAGTTGGAGTTCTTCTCAGCGGAGGGGTGGACAGCGCCGTAGCCCTCTACAGCTTGCTCGAATCTGGTCACGACGTGGTGGCGTACCACATGAAGACGATGCCAGACGAATTCTACATCGAAAGACAGATAAAGCACAAAGTGTGCTGTTCACCGCTGGACAGTCTCGATGCCCAACTGATAGCCCAGCGGTTGGGGGTGCCCTTCAAGGTACTCCACGTGGAAGATTTTTTTCGTTCGAGCATTTTAGAGTACTACATCGATGAGTACAAAAAGGGGAGAACGCCGAATCCATGTTATCTGTGCAACAGGCTCGTCAAGTTCGGTTTCGTGATGGACCGGATACTCGAGGACGGTATGCAAATGGTGGCGAGCGGACATTATGCGAGGATCATCGACGGGAAACTCTACAAGGCTTTGTACGAAGAAAAGGATCAGTCCTACTTTCTC
>CAYXCE010000059.1:0-7396 GCA_964463395.1 uncultured Pseudothermotoga sp. | reverse complement strand
TTACACCACACCGGTGTCGTCACGGACATCGTTTTTGGAAGCGAGTCAGCCGATCTTGATTTTCTTCAAAAGATAGCGAGAGTCATGGTCGAACAACCTGAACCCTTCCCAACGATGATGAAAGAGGAATTGAAAAAAGGGCACTCGTTTCCAAACGCTCGAAAATACGCTTTGATGAGATATTTCGAAGTGACGAAGGAAATGGATCCGAGGGAGGTTTTGAAGATAGAAAAATCCAACGATATACTCGGCGTCGAGTACCTCAGATCTTTGATAGAATTGAACAGTCCCATAAAACCGCACGTCGTTAAGCGAGTAGGAGCGGAAGATAGAGACGAGAGATTTCAAGGAAAGTTCTCGAGTGCGACAGCGATAAGAAAATGTATATTGAAAGGCGATTGGGAAAAGGTCGCAAAGGCGGTTCCGGTGAACAGTTTGCAGATCATGTCGCGTGAGCTGAGCGAGGGAAGAGGTCCGGTATCTTTGCAGGATATGGAGCAATTGATCCTTTCGAAGCTTAGATTGATGGACAGATTTCAGCTTCAAAGGCTTCATGGCTTCAGCGAGGGTATCGATAAACGGTTCGTTGAGTGTGCAGCGAAGGTTTCAAGTTTAGAAGAATTTTTTTCCTGTGTGAAGAGTAGAAGATTTACCCTGAGCAAAATCAGAAGGCTTTCTTTGTACGCTCTCTTCGAAGTTGACAGCCAACTCGTCGAGAGATCGAACACGTTCGGCCCTCAGTATTTGAGGGTGTTGGGATTCAACTCCAAAGGAAGAGAACTTTTGTCAAAGATGAAGAGGGTCTCGACATTGCCGATCATCTCGCTATGCTCGCTTTACAAAAAGGTTTTGGAACAGTCTTTGAAAAAACCTGAACGTTTCAAAATAGATGCAAAACTCTTCGAGCAGCAATTGCTGTATGATATAAGAGCCACTTCCATCCATTCACTCATGTTTCCAAAAAGATCGGAAAGAACCGGTGATATGGACTTCAAGCTTCCACCGATCGTCATAACGGAGGAGGTCTGTTGAATGGGATACGTTCACGTGTACACAGGAAACGGTAAAGGCAAAACGACAGCCGCACTGGGTTTGGCACTGAGAGCCCTCGGGCATGGCATGAAGGTTTACATCGCTCAGTTTTTGAAAGGAATGGATTACGGTGAACTTCATTCTTTGGGGTGCTTCGAAAATGTCACTTTGGAAAGGTTTGGCAGACCGAGGTTCGTTCATGGAAAACCGGACGAAGAAGATGTGAAATTGGCTCTCCACGGTTTGGATAGGTCCCGTGAAGCGATCAGCAGTGGGGAGTACGACGTCGTCATTTTGGACGAAGCCAACATCGCAGTTCACCTTGGGTTGTTTTCTGTTCAGGATCTTTTGGATGTGATCTCAAAGAGACATGAGAAGACCGAAGTGATTCTCACTGGAAGGTACGCTCCCAAAGAGTTGATCGACGCAGCGGATTTGGTGACGGAGATGGTCGAAGTGAAGCATTACTACACGAAAGGAGTTCAGGCGAGAAGAGGCATCGAATTTTGATTTTCACCGAAGACTCTGAAACCGAATGGTGATGTCTCAATTTTTTTGCTTTTGAAGCCATCATTTTTCTTTTTTGAGCGATGTGGCGAAGTTGTTGCAACGTATAGTTTACTAATTGTTACATTAATCTTCGATTTCATACGTGCCGAAGTAGTATAATGAGTTTCGCGAGTGTTCTTTTCGTGATTGACAAAATCGTTTGTTTGTAATAAAATGACGTTTCGGTGCATTACTGAAGGGAGGTTTTCGATGCCGACCATAAACCAATTGATACGCTTCGGTCGTGAAAGGAAAGTTGAAAAATCAAAGGCACCAGCTCTGATGGGAAATCCACAAAAACGCGGTGTCTGTATAAGGGTCACGACGATGACTCCGAAGAAGCCGAACTCGGCTCTGAGAAAGATCGCAAGAGTGAGACTTTCAAACGGTGTCGAAGTGACGGCTTACATACCCGGAATCGGTCACAACTTGCAGGAACACTCCGTTGTTCTCGTGAGGGGAGGAAGGGTGAAAGACCTTCCAGGAATAAGGTACAAGATCATCCGCGGAACTCTAGACGCCGCAGGTGTCGAGAACAGAAAACAATCCAGGAGTAAGTACGGTGCCAAAAGACCGAAGAAGTGATGTTTGGAGGTTGGTAGCGTGAGACGAAGAAGGGCAGAAGTCAGAAAGATAGCTCCCGATCCAGTTTACGGTGACGTTTTGGTGGCTAAGCTGATAAACAAGATCATGTGGGACGGCAAGAAAACAGTCTCACAGAAGATAGTTTACGAAGCTTTCGACTACATAAAGGAAAAAACGGGGAAAGATCCATTGGAAGTTTTTCAGAAAGCCGTTGACAACGTCAGACCCGTGCTCGAAGTGCGACCGAGGCGTGTTGGAGGAGCAACGTATCAGGTGCCGATCGAGGTTCAAGAACCAAGACGAACGTCCCTCGCACTTCGTTGGATCGTTATGGCAGCACGAGCGAAGAAAGGGAAACCTATGTATATCAAACTTGCGGAAGAACTGATAGCATCTTATCAAGGAACGGGAGCCGCTGTCAAGAAGAAGGAAGATGTCCACAAGATGGCGGAGGCGAACAGAGCGTTTGCCCATCTGCGGTGGTGAAAGGGAAAATTATGTTAGAGGTTCAGGCTTTGTACGTGCCTCTTGAAAAGCTTCGTAACATAGGAATAATGGCCCACATAGACGCCGGTAAAACGACGACGTCTGAACGTATATTGTACTATACAGGCCGCAAGCATGTGCTCGGTAGTGTCGATGAAGGAACGGCGACGATGGATTGGATGGAGCAGGAAAAGGAAAGAGGTATAACGATACAGGCTGCGGCAACGACTTGTTTTTGGAAAGGTTACAGAATAAACCTGATAGATACGCCCGGCCATGTGGATTTCACGATAGAGGTCGAACGTTCACTAATGGTTTTGGATGGCGCAATTGCGTTGTTCGACGCGACGGCTGGTGTTGAACCGCAGAGCGAGACCGTGTGGCGTCAAGCGAACAAGTATGGTGTGCCAAGGATAGCTTTCATGAACAAGATGGACAAAACTGGGGCCGACTTCGACATGGCTGTAAAAAGTATGATCGAGAGGCTTCACGCCAAACCCGTAGCCTTACAGATGCCAATCGGTTCCGAAAAAGAGTTCGCAGGTGTTATAGACCTTCTCAGGATGAAAGCAATAATTTGGACGAGTGAAGACGGCTCGCAGTACGTTGAGCAGGAAATACCAGAGCATCTCGCAGGTGAAGCTGAAGATAGACGCGAAGAACTCATATCGGCTCTCGCCGAAGAAGATGAAGAAATTTTAAACCTTTACCTTGAGGATGAAGATATTCCGATTGAGAAATTGAAATCAACCATCAGGAGATTGACCATCGCCAACAAGATAGTACCCGTTTTGTGCGGGGCTGCGGCGAGGAACAAAGGCATTCAACCCTTGTTAGATGCTGTGATAGATTACTTACCATCGCCTCTGGATTTGCCCCCACTCAGAGCGCAAACCCCCGAAGGTAGAGATATCGAGATTTTGCCAACGGAGGAGGGTAACTTTGCTGCCCTCGCTTTCAAGGTTCAAGTGGACCCGTACGTGGGTAAACTGACCTATTTACGAGTTTATTCGGGCAGGTTGGAGAAAGGATCTTACGTGTATAACTCGACGAAGAACATCAAAGAGCGTGTTTCAAGATTGATGTTCATGCACGCAGACAAAAGGGAAGAGGTTGAAGTTGCAAGGGCTGGCGACATAGTCGCGGTGGTGGGTCTGAAAAACACAACAACCGGTGACACGCTGTGTGACGATGACCATCCGATACTGATCGAGAGGTTTGACTTTCCAGAACCCGTCATATCTGTGGCGATCGAAGCGGCAACGAAAGATGAAGAAGAAAAGATGGTTCGAGCGGTTACGGCTTTGAGCGAAGAGGATCCCACTCTGAAAGTCAGCATCGATGAAGAAACGGGGCAGATCATCCTATCAGGTATGGGTGAGCTGCATTTGGAGATCGTGACGGATAGATTGAAGAGGGAGTTCAACGTGAACGTCAAAGTCGGTAGACCTCAAGTTTCCTACAGAGAAACTATTACCAGGAGTGCTGTGGCTGAAGGGAAGTACATCAGGCAGACGGGTGGCAGGGGTCAGTACGGTCACGTGATTGTGAGGTTTGAACCCATCCCGTACGACAAGGGTAAACACTTCGAATTTGTTAACGCCATAGTGGGCGGTACCATACCAAAGGAATACATACCTGCGGTAGAACAAGGCATCAGGGAAGCGATGGAAATGGGTTACATCGCAGGTTATCCAATGATCGGAATAAGGGCCGTTTTGATAGATGGTTCGTACCACGAGGTGGACTCTTCAGAGATCGCTTTCAAAATTGCTGCCAGTTTAGCTTTCAAAAATGCTATGAAAGATTGTGAACCTGTGTTGTTGGAGCCTATCATGAGACTCGAGATAGTCACACCCGAAGAATACCTCGGATCCATCATAGCTGACCTGAACTCTCGCAGAGCCACCATACAAGCTTTGGAGACCAAAGGAAATACTAAGATCATCCGCGCAACTGTTCCGATGTCGGAGTTGTTCGGTTACGCCACGGTCTTGAGATCTCTGAGCCAGGGTAGAGCAGTTTACACGGCGCAGTTTTCACATTATCAGGAAATACCAGATAAGATCTTGGAGAAGCTCTTGAAGGCTGTTTAAAGGTGAAGGAGGGAGTTTGAATGGCTAAGGAAAAATTTGTGAGAAGCAAACCGCACGTCAACGTAGGAACCATAGGCCATATCGACCATGGCAAGACAACGTTAACGGCTGCCATTACCAAGTATCTGTCATTCAAGGGCCTGGCGAATTATGTGCCTTATGATCAGATCGACAAGGCACCGGAAGAGAAGGCCAGGGGAATCACCATCAACATCACGCACGTTGAGTACCAGACGGAGAAGAGGCACTATGCCCATATCGACTGCCCGGGTCACGCTGACTACATAAAGAACATGATCACGGGTGCGGCGCAGATGGACGGCGCAATCTTGGTCGTTGCCGCAACGGACGGGCCAATGCCACAGACACGCGAACACGTGCTCCTCGCAAGACAGGTCAACGTGCCATACATGGTCGTGTTCCTGAACAAAGTCGACGCAGTTGATGACCCTGAATTGATCGACCTCGTTGAAATGGAAGTGAGGGAGCTTCTGACCAAGTATGAATTCCCCGGTGACGAAGTTCCAGTGATCAGAGGTTCTGCTCTTAAAGCAATGGAGGCGAACGATCCAAACGATCCGGCTTATAAAGCTATTCAGGAACTTTTGGATGCCCTCGATAACTACATACCTGAACCGATTCGCGATGTGGATAAGCCGTTCTTGATGGCTATAGAGGACGTGTTCTCCATCACGGGAAGAGGAACGGTCGTCACTGGTAGGATCGAGCGTGGGCGCATCAGGCCAGGCGACGAAGTTGAAATAGTGGGTCTAAGCTATGAGATAAAGAAGACCGTCGTGACGAGCGTTGAAATGTTCAGAAAGGAGCTCGATGAAGGCATTGCTGGTGATAATGTTGGTTGTCTGCTGAGGGGCATCGACAAAGATGAAGTTGAGCGCGGACAGGTTCTCGCAGCACCTGGATCCATTACACCTCATACGACATTCAAGGCGAACGTTTATGTCCTCAAGAAAGAGGAAGGTGGAAGACACACGCCGTTCATGAAGGGTTACAGACCACAGTTCTACATCAGGACAGCAGACGTCACAGGTGAGATTCTCGAGCTTGGGAACAACGCTGAAATGGTCATGCCGGGAGATAACGCAATATTGACGATAAAATTGATTTACCCGATCGCCATCGAAAAAGGTATGCGCTTTGCTATAAGGGAAGGCGGCAAAACAGTTGGAGCAGGTGTCGTCGCGGAGATCGTAGAGTGATCCTGTGTGGGGGGTGCCCCCCACTTTTTAGACGAAGAGGAGGGAACGAAACTCATGCCTGGACAGAGGATCAGGATAAAGTTAAAAGCTTACGATCATGAACTTCTCGATGAATCCGCAAAAAAAATCGTGGAGGTCGCCAAGTCGACTAATGCTAAGATATCGGGACCAATACCTTTACCAACGGAGAGAACGCTTTATGTCGTTCTGCGTTCTCCGCACAAACATAAAGATTCACGCGAACAATTTGAAAAAAGGGTTCACAAGCGATTGATAGATATAATCGAGCCTTCACCGAAGACGATCGACGCTTTGATGAAGATAAACCTCCCAGCAGGTGTCGATGTAGAGATCAAGCTCTGAACCTTAGGAGGTGTTGGAGCATGAAGATGATCATCGGTAGAAAAATAGGGATGACTCGACTGTTCAAAGGAAACGAAGTTGTGCCGGTTACTGTAATAAAAGCCGGCCCTTGCTATGTTGTGCAGAAGAAAATCCCCCAGGTCGATGGTTACTGTGGGGTACAGTTGGGTTTTGAAGAGATCAAGAAGATCAACAAACCTCTTGAAGGACATTTCAAAAGAGCCAACTTGAAACCTCTGAGAGTTCTGAAAGAAGTGAGGCTTGACAATGAAGAAGAACTCAGCAAATATGAGGTTGGACAAGCGATCAAGGTGGACGTGTTCCAACCTGGAGAGTTAGTTGACGTGATCGGATGGACGAAAGGTAGAGGTTTCGCAGGAGCTGTAAAGCGGTGGGGATTCTCAGGTGGACCGAAATCTCACGGTTCGAAGTTCCACAGAGAACTCGGTTCTTTGGGTCAACACACGGAACCTGCGAAGATATGGAAAGGCAAGAAGATGCCTGGAAGGTACGGAAACGAAAGGGTCACAATACACAACTTGGAGATCGTTAAACTCGATATCGAAAACAACCTCATAGCGGTCAAAGGTTCTGTCCCAGGAGCGAGGGGTAGCTTGGTGCTCATCAGGAGCCCCAAGAAAACCCGAAAATGAGGCTGAGGAGGAGTTAGAAATATGGCCGTTGTCGACCTTTACAATGTGAAGGGGCAAAAAATAGGTGTACAAGAACTCAATGATGAGATATTCAACATCGAACCAAATTTGGACGTGATGTGGAGATACATCGATTATCAGTTGTCCAACAGGCGAGCGGGGACCGCATCAACAAAAACCCGCGCAGAAGTGAGTGGTGGAGGGAGGAAGCCTTGGCCACAGAAACACACGGGTAGAGCGAGGCACGGCTCTATAAGGTCACCCATATGGAGGCACGGAGGTGTCGCGCACGGTCCAAAACCGAGAGACTGGGGCAAGAAGTTGCCGAAGAAGATGAAGAGGTTGGCCATAAAGTCGGCACTGTCTCAAAGATTCCGGGAAGGGAACCTAATCGTTGTGGACGACATAAAAT
>CAYXCE010000058.1:0-7401 GCA_964463395.1 uncultured Pseudothermotoga sp. | reverse complement strand
GTTTCAAAAACGATACAACCAATTCAGAGAGCTCGGAGCGGAACTGATCGGCTTGAGTGTGGACCAGGTTTTTTCACACATCAAATGGGTGGAATGGATCAAGCAGAACACGGGTGTAGAGATTGAATTTCCCATCATTGCGGACACTGGCAAGGTTGCGGAGACCTTGGGTATGATCCATCCAGCGAAAGGTAGCAACACCGTGAGGGCTGTGTTCGTAGTTGATCCAAATGGGATCATACGCACGATACTCTACTATCCCCAGGAAGTCGGTAGGAACATCGACGAAATTGTGAGAATAATCAAAGCATTCAAAGTCGCTGACGAGCACAAAGTCGCAATACCTGCGAACTGGCCGAACAACGAATTGTTCGGTGACGAAGTCATCGTACCACCGCCAACGAGCGTTCAGGAAGCTGCAAAACGAAAGGAACAGTACGAATGTCTCGATTGGTGGCTCTGCCATAAGAAGGTTTGAAAATGAGGCCCCTTCCAGGGGCCTTCACAGTCAACCGATGGGAGGGAGAAAGGATGATTTCAAAAGAACTTGAGAAAGCCTTCAACGATCAGATCAGAAAAGAACTCGAATCAGCTTATCTCTACCTTTCGATGGCCGCATACTTCGATCATGAGAATTTGGAAGGTATGGCCCACTGGATGAAAAAACAAGCTCAAGAAGAAGTGAACCACGCGATGAAATTCTATGAGCATGTGAACGAGCGTGGAGGGAGGGTGGAACTCTTTGCGATAAGCGAACCGAGAAAAGATTGGTCTTCTCCACTGGATGTTTTCAAAAACGTCTACGAACACGAGCAGAAGGTGACGGCGAGCATAAACGGTTTGGTTGAACTGGCAAGGAAGATCAACGACAACGCTGCTTTGGTGTTTCTCAACTGGTTCGTGAACGAGCAAATCGAAGAAGAAGCGAACGCTCAGAAAATCGTTGCCTTGCTTGAACGTATAAAGGACAATACCGCTGGTATAATAATGCTCGACAGAGAGCTTGCGAAGAGGGAGTGAGGAAAGTTGTTTAACATCGATGAAGTTTTTGAAATGGCTGAACAGATCGAAAGAAACGGTGTCACATTTTACAGCAAGGCGGCAGATCTCTTCCCTGAGTACACTAAGAAATCTATTTTCTTGAAACTTGCCGAAATGGAAAAAGAACACGAGAAAAGATTTCACCAGATGAGACTCGATCTCGCAAAAAAGGAGCGCGAGATATCTCAGTTTCTCGATCCACAAGGTGAAGCTGCGGCCTATCTCAGAGCCATGGTGGGAGGCAAGGTTTTCGATCCCAAGTTGGATCCAACCACGAGGTTCAAAGACATCAGATCCGTTTCTGAATTACTCAGGATCGCGATAGATGTGGAAAAAGATTCCATCATCTTCTATCTCGGTCTGAAAGAGATGGTGCCTCAGAGTCTTGGAAAGGACAAAATCGAACTCATCGTTCGAGAAGAGATGTCGCACGTGGCGATACTGAGTGACATGCTGGAAAAAGTCTCCTGAAGGAAGGTTTTACCGTGGTCACGAAGGAGCAGGTACTAGAAGCTTTGAAAAACGTCATCGACTTTGAAATAGGTTTAGATGTGGTGAGCCTTGGTTTGGTCTACGATGTGAACATCGATGATGAGAGCAATGTAACCATTACCATGACTATGACCACACCTGCTTGCCCGCTCGCAGGTCTCATACTGCAAGACGCAGAGGACAAGGTGAGGCAGATCGAAGGCGTCAAAGATGTGAAGATCAATCTCACCTTCGATCCACCTTGGACACCGGATAGGATGAGCGAAGAAGTTAAAAAGCGCTTTGGTATATGAAATTGAAAGAACTTTACATTCTTGCGAGAGACATTCTCAAGAGCGCCTCCGATTCACCGGGTTCGGAGGCGCTGTCTATTTTGTCCGAAATCACGGCGAAGACACGCGAACGGCTCCTGATAGATTTTGAAGACGAAGTTGGACTACAACAAGCAGAGATCGTCCTTTCTTTGGCAAGAAAGAGGGCTGAAGGTTATCCGCTGCAATACATCACCGGAAAATGCCATTTCTACGACCTTGAACTTCATGTTTGCGAGGGTGTTTTTATACCGAGAGTGGAAACAGAAGTCTTGGTTGACCTTGCGGTTGAGATAATAAGTGAAAAAGGCATCAAGACAGTTGCCGATATAGGTACAGGTACCGGTTGTATCGCTATAGCAATCGCACTCAACACTCGTTCCAAGGTGTATGCGACCGATATGAGTGAGAAAGCACTCACAGTGGCAAAAAAGAATGCCGAAAAGTACAAAGTTGATATCAGTTTTCTGAAAGGGCCATATTTGGAACCGTTGATCCCCCATTTGAGTGAGATAGAACTCATAGTTTCAAATCCTCCCTACGTTTCCTCAAAAGCACAATTACCCAAGGACGTTCAAAGAGAACCCCCAGAAGCACTGTTTGCTGGAGAAGACGGTCTTGAGTTTTTCAGAAATTTCTTTTCAGATGTTTCCCTCCTCAAGGGCAAGACCATCGTCATGGAGTTCTCCCCAGAACAGAAAGAATCAATAGAAAAAATTTGTAGTACATTTGGAGAACTCACGTTCTTTAATGATCAGTTCAACAAGACGAGGTTCTTCAAACTCGTCGTTGAGTGATAGAATAATTCGTGGAACTAACTTTTGGGGTGGTGTCTTTGACGAGATTGCTGAAGTATGCTTTGCCTTATGTTTGGTTCTTTATCCTCGCGATATTCATAGTTTTGATCGCAGCGATCGTTGATTTGTTGCCACCACAGCTCATAAGAGTGGCTATAGACGGTTATCTGAATAACGAATCTCTCACTCAACTTGATAGAATCAGTGGTGTCTACAGAATGACTTTGCTCGTCGTCGCCGTTTTCTTTGCACAATTCTTGCTTGGTTATGCGAGTACGTTCATCACCTCTTATCTTGGGAACAGGATTGTGCACGATGTCAGGATCGAGCTCTTCGGGAAGGTACTTCGTTTACCGATGTCTTTCTTTGATAGAAATCCATCGGGCAGAATCACCACGAGGATTGTGAACGATACGCAGAACATTCAAGAATTCTTCACGAACGTCATCACCGCTATGGTGAAGGATTTTTTCCTACTCGCCGGTACGATTTATTTCTTAATTCGACTCAGTTCGAAGTTGTTCACGATGAGCAGTTTCATCTTTCCCATCATCGCTGCAGCGATGATACTTTTCAGGTACTTCGACCTGAAAGTCTACAGGGAAGTGAGAAACAATCTCGCCAAAGTCAATGCCTATCTGGCTGAACATATCAGCGGTATGAGTGTGATAAAGCTCTTCCTTGCTGAAGATTACAAGCGGAAGGAATTCGATTCTGTTAATTCAGAGCTTTACAGATCGCTTCTAAAACAGATGTACGTGTTTGGAATTTTTAGACCATTCGTGAGTTTCGTTAGATATCTCGCAACCAGCGTGATCGTCTATTTCGGTGCGAAGATGATCTTGCAAGACGCTATAAAATTCGGTGAGTTGTACGCATTCATCGCTTACATAGACACTTTCATGAGGCCTTTGGAGGACATCTCTGAAAAATACGATATCATTCAAAACACGGTGGCCTCTTGTGAAAAGATCTTCTCTCTCATGGATGAAAAGCCTGAATTGGAGGGAAATCCAAAAGCATACTTTGTCATCGAAAAAGGTGAGTTGAAATTTGAAGATGTCTGGTTCAGCTACGATTCAGATCGCTGGGTTCTCAAAGGTATCAACGTTTCATTCAAACCTGGGGAGCTCACAGCTATAGTTGGCGAAACTGGTGCTGGAAAAACTTCGTTGATGAATTTGATCAATGGATTGTACGTGCCACAGAAAGGGCGTATCTTGATAGATAACAGAAACATGTTCGAGTACGATTTGAATAGAATACGAAGACAGATCGCTGCCGTGCCTCAAGATGTGATACTCTTCACTGGAACTGTGCTAGACAATGTTAGGTTGTTCGACGAAACTTACAACGAGGAGGAAGTGATCGAAGCTCTGAAAAAGGTTCACGCCTATGATGTCATTTGCCGGCTCAGCGATGGTATCCACACAAAGATAGTTGAACGAGGTTATACCCTTTCTGCCGGCGAAAGACAGCTCATCGCTTTGGCGAGGGCAGTTCTGTTCGACGCGAAGATCCTCATACTCGACGAGGCCACCAGCAACATCGACGTTGAAACAGAGACACGTATAGAGACAGCAATAAGAGAGCTGTCGAAAGAAAAGACAGTCATCATGATCGCACATAGGCTTTCAACTGTGAAGAATGCCGACAGAATACTCGTCGTTCACAACGGGAAAGTCGTTGAAGAAGGTAAACACACCCAGCTCCTCGCAGCTCGAGGAGTTTATTATCAACTGTACCAGATACAGTTCGCTTCTTGAATCTAGAGATTTTCTGACCACAATTTGTAAAGTTCTTCGTAGTATGCACGAAGCTTTTCATCTGGTTCGTAGATTTCAAGTTCCTCTTTGAATGCCTCCATTGCTCTTTTCCTGTGGTCCTCTCCAAGCAGATGCCAGATCGCTCCAAGGGCAGTGCCTTGTCTTTTGCTCTGCACGATGACATTTTCATTTATCACCGTTGCTAAGATTTTCGTCCACACATCTGCTCTCGTTAGGCCTCCCGTCGAGTAAACGCGCTCAAGCTTCTTAGGTAGAAATTTGACAACATCAAAGATCCTTTTGAGATTGAAGATGATGCCTTCAAGAATTCCTCTCGCAATGATCGTTTCAGAAGTATCTCCTCTGAGCCTCAAAATTTTTGCACTCAAGTTTGGATCGAGCTCCGGAAACCTCTCGCTGAACACGAAAGGATAAAACAAAATTGCGTTTTGAAGGTTCACGTTGTAAAAGTTTTCCTCGATTGTCTTCATCAGATACGCATGATCGTGTTTTGAGAAGAGTTTCACATACCAATCAAAAACTATACCACCGTTGCTCGTGGCCACACCACTGATGTAGTACTTCTCATCCACGATATAACACCACACCCCAGGTGAAGAATATTCCATGGGCGGTTCACTGACGATACCCCTTATCGCTGCACTGCTACTCGAAGAGATTGTCAAAGAATCATCCACGCCGGCGCCGGAACCTATACTGGAAGCAGCGGCATCCGAGATGCCTATGAAAACAGGTACCCCTTTGTGAAATCCTGTCTTTTCTGCGACCTCATCACTGAGAGGTTTTTCAAAACTTGGTGGTACGAGCTTCGGTAATTTTTCTTCATCTATTCCAACCAAATCTTTCAAAAGTTCGCTCAGCCATCTTTTCGCTCGAATGTCTAAAAATCCACTACCAGATGCCACTGAAATATCACTGACCAACGTACCAGTGAGTCTGTAAAAGATGTAGTCCTTTATGGAAACAATCTTGCTTGCTCTGTTCAATCTCTCTCTATCGTTCTGGGCGAACCACATCAGCTTGAACAAAGGATACGCAAAATTGTTAGCGCATCCAGCCTTTTTCTGGAGCAATTGTGCCAGTTCTTTGTTTTTCTTAACCTGGAGTACCTGGGGGATCGATCTTTCATCCACCCACGGTACAACATTGCCCAGTGGTTCGAATCGATCGTCGAGGAAGAGTAGAGAGTGAAGCATGCTGTCAAGCACTATCCCGTCAACCTTCGGGTATTTTTCTCCAACGCTTTGCAATGCTTTGAATATGGCACCTTCTATTTGTCTCGGATCTTGTTCAAACATGGATGGTCCTGTGGTGAAGACATCGTACTGTTGACTCACATCGAGAAGAACTTTCATCGCATCAGAATCATAGAGGATGACCTTAACAGCGGTTGTACCTATGTCGACACCGACGTACAGTCCCACCAATAACACCTCCACATTGAGCTATGTTACACCAATTTACAGGAGGTAGGCAAGTAGATCTAACTACAGAAAGAATTGAGTGAGAGCGACACCTAAACTCGAGGCGAGTAATGTGAGGAGTGCCACAAAAAAGGTGTTCTTGAAGAACCTGAGGTTGTTCATCTCTATGCCATAGTTTTTCAAAATGCGAGACCACATCATGCCAGCTAAAGCACCCATGAGCGTTATATTACCGCCTATGTTTGAGCCTATAACCAAACTCATAGCATAAGTGATAGGTTTCTGCCATAACACATGTGCGAAGAAAATTGTCATGGGTTGGTTTATCATGATGTTCGCAACAAAAGCAGTCATGTACGTTGTAGAAATTGCAGCTAATAACTCGTTTTTGAATGCGAAAATTTTAGCAACCAGATTGGTGACGCCGTACATTGAGAAGACCTGTACAAAAACGAAGAAGGTAATGATCATAGGGAGGATCTTCCAGGGAACCCTCTTGAACACATCTATGAAGAATGAAAGATCAGGTTTCGTGTCGATAATACCAGCTCGGATCTCACTAGACATTTTACTGGAGAAAGCAAAATTGAGTGCGGCGTAGATGATACAGTAGAGCAAAACCGCCTTCCAAAGAGGGAGGTTGATGAAATCACCAATAGACACCGTGATGAAGAATGCACAGAAAGTCAACCCAGAAAGCCACGCATAAAATTTGTTCTTGATCGCCTTTTGAACGTCGAGTTGCAGCTTCATTTCAACACGATCTGGTATTCGTTTTCGATACTGCAAGTAAAATCCAATGATTGACGCTGCTATAGCCGCCAGGGTTGGTATGAACATCAATTTTGCATAGTCGAAGAAGCCCAAAGAATAAGCTTGAGCGACGATCACGTTCGTTGGATTACCTATGTAAAAGAACATGCTCCAGGTGTTGGAAGTGAAGAAAACAGTGATCAACATGGGTATAGGATCTATGCCAGAGTACTGCGACATATAGACGATGAGAGGAGTGAGGGTGAGCGTCACAATATCGTTCGATGTGAAAACGGTCATGATCCCGGCAAGTAGGAGCGTGTTGAAAAAGAGCTTCCTTCCACTTCCTTTACTCAGCATCAAAAATTTGTAGGCGATCACTTTGAGCAAACCTGAGGCATCCAAACTGGTGCAGATGTAAGCCGAGCCAAAAAAGATGACGAGGATCTGCCATGGGACTATGTTGAGTTGTTTCATGAGGGAAGTTCTGATCAGTGTGAGTGGTACCACACCAGTGACTATCAACAGGATCAGAACGAGAACGGAAGATTTCGCCTGATCGAGCGAAAGGTCTCGATTCCTCAACCTTATCTTCGGCTCTTTTATTGTTAGATAGACTGTGGCAAAGAAAAGATTGAGTGCGATCACTAAATCAACCATTTCAAATCCCCTTGGGCTCAAAAAATTTCCGAATAGGATATTACCAGAGCAGATTTGCCTTTGTTGAAGCTTTGAGCCACCTTTCACGTGTTTTTCACCGACAAGCCAGACGCAACCGTTAATTGTTAACAAAAAA